>NZ_JBBWCB010000180.1:0-9214 GCF_039888995.1 Pseudomonas rossensis
AGGGATTGATCAATCGAAGTATGCTTTTTCATGGACTCGCCCTCGCTGTCGTTGGCTGATTAGACTGCCACCGTGGCGCATTGACGCCTCGGCTTGGGCGAGTCCATCCAATTACAAGGGTGTTTTTGGTCACGTTCGGGCGTACAGGATCACTGCCGCCCGAAGCTTGCCCCGACCGAAACTGCACATCTTTTCAAATTCCCCATGGCTGACCGGCAAATGCTGGCAGTCCATGGGTTGGCGATGCTGGCTGTGATCGACATCCGGGTCATGCAGGTAGACGAACTCGTCATCGCAATCGGTGACGATCACCCAATGCGGCGATTTGGAACGGGTCAGTCGATAGCTGCTGATGAGCACCAGCGGTTGTCCGCCACCGTCCAGTAAACCCGGAAGATCCAGCGGCCCGCCGATCACTCGCTCCACATCAGTCTCTTGTAGCTGCGTGGTGAACTCTTCGTGCACTAACCGCATTACATCTTTCTTATGCGCATCGCGTACGCCATCGAGAAACAGTGGCCCGGCCATGCTCAGTTGCAGTCGCACCCGAAACCCTCGGTGCCATGCTGCCAGCGCCAGGCCTTGAGGGCTGCAACCGCCGTGGCCCGAAGTCATGAACACCGTGGTCGCCTCGCGCCAGATTTGCAGTTCTTCACGCCGCTCCAGTAACCGACCCTGTTGCAACGCGCCCATGGCCATCAACAAGCAGGCCGGGCCGCAGGTGAAGTCGGTGGTCTGTCGGTACCACGGCACCTGGATATTGCGCGAGTCGCGGTGCTGGAGGATGCGCTTCTCAAGGCGCAGCGCGTCGGCATGGTCCTGGTAATAGTCATGAATCAGCGCAAAACGCCGGTAACCGTTGCGCTCATACAAGGCAATCGCTGCCGGGTTGTCGATGCGCACCTCCAACCGCAGGTAGGCGCAGTCATGTTCAAGGGCGCAGGCCTCGACGCGTTCCAGCAACTGTTTGCCCAAACCATTGCCACGGGCCTCGGCGGCGATGGCAATCGAATACAGCCGCGCCAGGGACGTACCTCGATGGAACAACACCACCGCGTAACCGAGCAGCACGTCGCCGACTTCGGCTACCAACAGCTGTCCATGGGCGCGAGTGATCATCCACTGAAAACTGCGACTGTTGAGCCGATCCGTGGTGAAGCATTGCTCTTCGAGTTTCAGCAGCGCCGGTAAGTCTTCAACGACCGCCAGGCGAAAGACAGGATGCATATGACCACCGTAAAAGTTGCGTAACGAAACGGGACTTTCGAAAAAGTTCGTGCTTAATAGGAAAGGTCTTGTTCTCCAACGGATCAATCACTATGTCAGCGGTACAAGGTCATTGGCGCGAAGTATCCGAGCAAACTTTGCCGCCGGCAACTTTTTTAAATGATGCGGTTAGAACTTCAAGCCAGTTGATTATCATCGTCGAACGCAAGGAAGACTGGGCGTCCTACTTTCCCAGCGAAGACATCGTCACGGCCCAGGAATACTTGGAACAAACTCGCGACAACGAGCAGGGCAAGCGGGTCCAAGTGATCAACCTGTGCCGCAGCTACAAGTACCTGGGGCACGGGTATTACTGCTCGCTGCTGGCCGAAGCCCGGGGGCACAAGGTCATTCCATCGGTGCGGACCATCAGCGAACTGACGCGTAAATCGCTGTACGGCCTGGCCCTGGATGATCTGGATAAACCCTTGGAAAAGGCCCTCAGTAATCATCTGTACAGCGATACCGAGGGCTTTACGCTAACCCTGTATTTCGGCAAGACCAATATCGAGCCCTTGCAGGATCTGGCGCGACAGTTGTTTGAAGTATTCCCGTGTCCGATATTGCTAGTTGAATTTCGACGAACTAACGGCTGGCACATCGAAGGCATAAAGTCCGGGGCCTTACACAAGTTGCGCGAAGATCAGGAAGATCAGTTCGCCAACTCCCTGGACAGTTTCAGCCGCAAGATCTGGCGCGTGCCGCGCTCCCGACGCTTGGCCCGTTATGACCTGGCCATCCTGCATGACCCGCAGGAAGCGTTGCCGCCGTCCAACGCCAAGGCCCTGGACAACTTTGTCCGGGTCGGTAAGACCCTCGGCATCGATGTCGAGCTGATCGAGCGCAAGGACTACGCCCGCATCGCCGAATACGACGGGCTGCTGATCCGCGAGACCACAAGCGTTGACAACCATACCTACCGCTTCGCCAAGAAAGCCGAGAGTGAAGGGTTGGTGGTGATGGACGACCCGACGTCGATCCTGCGCTGCACCAACAAGGTCTACCTGACCGACCTGCTGAAAAGCCATCAACTCGGCATGCCTGCCACCGAAATTCTCTACAAGGAACGACCGGAAGACTTCGAACGGGTCGGCGAACGGTTGGGCTTTCCGCTGGTGTTGAAGATCCCCGACGGCTGTTTCTCTCGGGGGGTGATCAAGGTCGAAAGCCAGCAAGCCTTGCTCGAAGCCACGGCCGAACTGTTCGAGCATTCGGTGCTGTTGCTGGCTCAGGAATTCTTCTACACCGAATACGACTGGCGCATCGGCGTGCTCAACCGCAAACCCATCTTTGCCTGCCAGTACTTCATGTCCAAGGGCCATTGGCAGATCTACAACCACAAGGCCAAGGGCCAGGACATCAATGGCGAATGCCGTACCCTGGCGGTTCACGAAGCACCGCGGGCAGTGGTGGAGCTGGCGGTGAAGACTGCGAACCTGATCGGCGATGGCCTCTACGGTGTCGACCTCAAGCAGTCCGGCGACAAAGTGGTGGTGATCGAGGTCAACGACAATCCCAACATGGACGCCGGCATCGAAGACGCTTACTTGCAGGACGATCTCTATTCACTGGTGCTGGAAGAGTTCGTCCGCCGCCTGGAACTCAAGCGCCGCGGCCAGGCCTGGTGAACGGCCGATGATCAAGAGCTTTCAACTGATCCACGGCGCCCTGCACAAAGTCGAACGGCTGGACGCCGAAGTGATGCTCTTCAGCAACCCCGACGCCGCCGAGCGGGACCTGCTGCACAGCCATTTCAAGCTCGATGAACACGCCCTGGCCTCGGCCCTGGACCCCGACGAGGTGTCGCGCATCGAGTTTCACCCCGACAACTTGTTCCTGATCTGGAAACGCCCGGAAAACTATTCCGGTGCCGGCAGCCTGGCCTTCGAGGTGTCGTCCTGCGGCTTGCTGTTCTCGCCGGGCCGTTTGCTGGTGATTGCCACCGACGACTCGCCGCTGCACGGGCTCGGCACCCGGCAGCGGCTGAACACGCCGCTGGATGTGTTGCTGGATTTGTTGTTCAACAACATCCATCACTACTTGGGCCACTTGAAGGTGATCAAACTGGTTGCCCGGGAGTTGCAGCAAAAATTCAATGCGTCGATGGAAAACCAGCACCTGATCCAGATGTTCAACCTCAGCGAGAGCCTGATCTATTACATCAACGCCATCCACAGCAACGGCGCGGTGCTGACCCGGCTGCGCAACCACGCGGAAAAGGAACACTTCAGCGCCCAGGCCATCGGCCTGATCGACGACCTGATCATCGAAAACAACCAGTGCTACAAGCAGGCGGAAATCTACTCCACGGTGTTCTCCGGGCTGATCGACGCCCGGGGCAACCTGATGAACAACAGCATGAACAACCTGCTGCGCAAGCTGACGTTGATCAATGTGGTTTTTCTGCCGCTGAACCTGATTGCAAGTATCGGCGGCATGTCCGAGTTCAGCATGATGACGGCGGGCGTGCCGTGGTGGGTTTCGTATCCGCTGTTTCTGACCGCGATGATAATGGGGGCTGGGGTGATGGTGCTCGGGCTCAGACGGTTGGCGAAGTGACAGCCTTTCTCCGATCCTGCAGGCCACGGACCACGAGGTACACCAGCGGCCCGATGGAGACGAAAATAGCGGTGATCAAAAGGTAGGGAACCACCGACCATCCCGACTGCCCCCGCTTGCGCGCATCCGTGTACATCCAGATGCCTGCGAGCGTCGCCAGCAGGTACAAATCAATCACCACCTGCGCCGTGTCGGGGCGCGACATCAGGCTGATGCCGAAGTCGATCAATGACTGTTCGGCCTGAAGCATCACCGAAACGGTGTAGCCGGCGAACGCGATCAGGGCAATGAGGGGCAGGGCGACAGACTTCATGGTTTCCTTCCTTGGGACAATGAGCAGAGTCGTCATCCTACAGAGGCCGAGTAAAACTGGCCATTGACTTGCCATCAGCGCCCGGCTAATTTCCGGACATGACTTCCACTGTATTGCGCTGCCAGCCAAGCATTATTACCGCCATTCCTTATTTGGCGGGCTAGCTCACGACTGCAGCACCCAACCCGCCCTAGAGGCGGGTTTTTACTTTCTGTCTCCTGGGTCTTGAATCAACGCCGACCGGCGTAGGAGCTGCCGAAGGCTGAGATCTTTTGATCTTGGCGTCCGCAAGATAGATCAAAAGATCGCAGCCTTCGGCAGCTCCTACACACAGTCGGTTTACGACAGGAGACAACCATGAGCCCCCCCGCCCAGCAGACCTTGCTTGAGCACTACGTGAAAAAGATCCTTGCCGCGCCCGTGTATGAGCTCGCGGTGCGTACGCCGCTGCAACCGGCGCCAGCGTTGTCCGAGGCGCTCGGCAATCAGATCCTGCTCAAGCGCGAAGACTTGCAACCGACCTTTTCCTTCAAGATCCGCGGTGCCTACAACAAACTGGTGCAACTGAGCGATGAGCAAAAGACTCGCGGGGTAATCACCGCTTCCGCCGGTAATCATGCTCAAGGCGTGGCGCTGGCGGCGCGTGAACTGGGGATCGCCGCCACCATTGTGATGCCGTGCACGACGCCGGAATTGAAGGTGCTTGGCGTACGCAGTCGGGGTGCTGATGCGGTACTGCACGGTGAGAGTTTTCCGTTTGCGCTGGACTATGCACTGAACCTGGCGCGGCAAACCGGTCGTACCTTTGTCTCGCCCTTCGACGATCCGGATGTGATCGCCGGGCAGGGCACCGTCGCCATGGAAATCCTGCGTCAGCATCAAGGTCCACTGGACGCGATCTTCGTCCCGGTGGGTGGTGGAGGCCTGATCGCTGGCATCGCGGCGTACGTCAAATACTTGCGACCTGAAGTCCGCATCATCGGCGTCGAGTCGGAGCATTCCGCCTGCTTATATGCGGCATTACAGGCCGGCGAGCGAGTTGTCCTGCCGAACGTAGGCACTTTCGCCGACGGTGTGGCTGTCGCACAGATCGGTGCTTATGGTTTCGAAGTCTGCCGGTTCTGTGTCGATGAGGTGTTGACGGTCAGCAACGACGAACTCTGCGCCGCCATCAAGAATATCTACGACGATACCCGCTCGATCACCGAACCCTCCGGTGCCTTGGCCGTGGCCGGAATCAAGAAATACGTGGCGCAAACCGGTGCCCGTGGTCAGACACTGGTAGCGATCGACTCAGGTGCCAATATCAATTTCGACAGTTTGCGCCATGTGGCCGAACGCGCCGCGTTGAGCGGCGCCCCGGCGTGAGCGGTGTCAGGCCAGCAGCGGGCGCAGGAAGGTCCGCTCATAACTGACGATAAACTTCTTCTCGACCAGCGAAGCCACGAGCGCGGCGCTTTCGGCGTCAGTCATCGCGATATGCCGGTAGCTTTCGTAGTCCGCCAGCGAAGGAAAGCTGAACAGGCAGTAGGCGATATTGCTCGCGCCCTCGGAAGGCAGGAAGTACCCGTGGTGCGTACCGCCCAAACGCTCGACGATGCCGAGCCAGGCTTTGGCGTAGGCTTCGAATTCGCTGAGTTGATACGGATCGATCACATATTTGACGTGGCAGGTAATCAAAATGGCGCTCCTATAACGGGATAGAACGGTTATTCCTGAACGGCTTTCTCGACCTTGCTCGACGCCGACCAGATCCGGTAGCGGACTTCGACGTCTTTGGGCACGTAGAGCACGATCGGCAGTTTGCTGTTGTAGCGCAGCATGAAACCGTCACCGACCACCGGCACAAAGTCTTTTTTACTTTTGCCGTCCGGGCAGGCCATCAGCGTACTCATCGGGCCGATGACTTTTTCCAGTCGGTAGAACGGGTAGCCCCAGCCTTCGAGGTTTTTCTCCTCGAGAATACCGCCCAGGCGTTGGCGATTGCAGTCGACGGTCAGGGTTTTGCCGGCGAGGACTTCGACCTGGAAGCTGTCTTCCTGAGTCTGTGCCGGAAGGCGAATGACCTGGCGGGTGAAACCGCTTTCAGCTTTGGGGAACGGCGCGACTTCTTCAAGTTTTTCGGCGTGAGCGATGGTCGACAGCCCAGCAAAAATCAGCCCGACGGTAGTGATACAGGTCAAAGAACCCATGATGCCTCCTTGCTTGCGAGTGGGGTCAGCGGATACTGATTTGATTGGCCGCATTCTTACTGGCGTGGTCGGCCAATGCAAACTTGTCGCTGGATGTATGCAAATTGCAGGGGCGCCACAACGCCTTTCTTGCATATTGCATGGGCTATTTACGCGCGGTTTCGCTAAATCGTTGATTTACCGATGAGCTGCAGGGCGAAATCCTAGGCATGTTTTATGCTGTAGCTGGTCTTAAGCTGACCGGGGATTTCATTGCGTCAGTATCGATAGTTGATTGGCAGTCTCACATTAAGGAGAGGGTCGCCATGTTTCTTTCTGCCTTGGAACTTCGCAACATTATTGAAAGCAGTTTTCTGCCGAAACGTTGTCAATGCACGCTGTCGCCGGACCTGTCGATGACCGTCAAGGTGTATTCCGATCGTGAAACCGATCACCTCGATCTAATGAAGACAGGAATAAATGCCAAACAGCTAAATGGTTGCCGAGAAATCAATGACCTGATCGCTGGGCTGCGCTCTGACATGCAGCACCAAACCATTGCCCGGACCCTGCATCCAGACCGGAAAGCGCTTTAACCCACGGTTTCGAGTTCCATCGACACGCGCTTGGTCTGGAGAAACGCCAGGCCCAGCGCCAGTTCGACCACCACAGCAAGCAATATGCCCGGACCGGCATGGCCATTGAGCCATTCGCCAAAGCCCAGTGCTGCCAGCCCCCAGCAGCTGACCATGAAGCCATTGCTCAGCGCATGGCGGGTGATCGAAGGCGACTCGTTTCGAACCAGATAAAACATCACGCCCAATGCCGCGAACAGCATTGCACTGCGCCGCGCGACAACGCCCACCGCCAACGAGTATTCAATGCTCCAGATCGACAGCAACCAGTCGGGCATCAAACCCCAGACCAGGGCCAACAGAAAACACAGCGCGGCGGTAAAGGTCGACAAGGCACGAAACGATAACTGCATGGCGAATCCTTGCGGCAGTGGGGGGAGGCGCTGAGCATAGCGCCAGAACCCCTCACAGGAATACCGCAAAGTATTGAATCAGACCTTTCCGTCAGTTTTGATAACTGCAAGCGTCGGAAAGTTTACGGTAGGAGATTTCCGCAGGCTTGCCCGAGGTGCTGTCGATGTACTTCATGTCGGCTGTGACCACTTTGCAGTCCAGCGTCGACGGTTCGGTCAAGGTAATGACCTTGCCCACGTGCAGCGGCATACCGTAGTGGTACGGCACCGCCTGGGAGCTCGAAGTGTCATTGGCCTGGGCCAGGCCGGCAAACGCGGTGCAGGCGAGGGCGGTGGTGATCAGCAAGGTGCGCATGTTCATGAATGGTCTCCGATGCAGGCTTAAAGTCAGCTCGACGTCTAGGCGTCGAACCTGCCGCACTGGGCGTCAGAAACTCTGAGGGCGTGCGGTCCAGTAAAGTTTTGGACCGCGGGGTTAAGCGATGGTTAACCCGACTGAATGCCGCCTGTCGTGAGGCTGTTTCTGACAGAGGTTTCATGTAGGTAAAAAAACTGAGGGAGCTTCGGCGTGTTCCTACACGCTCGGACTCTTTGTCGTCTTTCGCCGGCAAGCTACCAGCGTTTACTGTTTGACCTCGCTGCAAAATCAGCGAGCAGGTTTGGTCACCTGATTAACACTGCACATATGTGCCATCATTCGCGCTGCGGACTTCTACGTCTCGTAGTGCGTTGCAATGGTGGCTGTGTGCAGGACGCTTTCGGGCGAGCCGTTTTGAGTGTTAGCGGTTGACCAAGCCTGCACACAGCCGCCTCCATCGTTTGGTCACGGTGCTGGCGATTACTAATTAATGCTCGAGTAATTACTATGCCAACGATAAATCCATTTCCCGATCGCTATCGCTCAATCAAAAGCAGCGTTACCGACTCAAACCCAATGGTCATCGATACAGAGGCCAATCCCCAAGATATCCTTGAAGCCGCTTTACAGCGTGTCCGAGCCGCCAGCCAGTTACTTGAAACGCTCCATTGCCAGTGTTTCAAGAACGGTGATGTTCAAGATATTCCGCACATTACTCACGCGCTTTATCTGCTGACGCAGGATGGGTCCGATTTGCTGCTGGTTGCGCAGCAGCAAATGATGGGGTGGAAGGCGCCGGTCTGACGCTATACCTAAAAGAACAAGCCAAGCTCCTGAGGAGCTGGCTTGTCTGGGAGGATTGAGTTACCAAGAGACTTTTTTCATTGGCCGAAAATTGATAGAAAAATCAGTATCCAAGTTTGTCAGGATAAAATGAAAGTGGGGGATGTGAGTCTTTTCACTCTTTAGCAAAGTTATTGGCTTCGATGATTTGTTCGGATGTCATCTTTTCCGAAATAAGAGGAAGTTTTCCTTCGATATAAACTTGGACGTTTCCACCGCCGTCTAGCTCTTTCAGCAACGATACCAGCGCATAGCCTTTTATGAGGTCGATAGGGTATCCGACTTTATCGGGGGTATGAGAAAGATAAGCGCCGTAGCTACTTACAGCGTCTTGGTAACCAGTTTTTGCAGCGATCTCAAGCCAATGACGAACGCCTTCCATATCACCACGCTCATACAAAATAGAAATGTATTCGATCATGGCCTTCGGGTATCCACCTTCGGAAGATGCTTTCAACCATTTCTCTTCGGCGGATTTACGATTCCACGGTAGTAAAAAACTACCTTCTCCCTCCGAATAACGATTGGCTAACAGCCATTGTGCCGGGGCGTAGCCTGCTTCTGCCGATTTTTCTAGCCATGTTAGATCAGACTTTGGTAACCGCTCCATGAACCCCACATTCAAAGCCAGCAGTTGATCCCCGAAGCTGTACTCCGTTTTCTCTCTGGAGCCAGCACGTCATGATGCGACCCGACGCTAAAGTCGAAAAAGTGTA
>NZ_JBBWCB010000019.1:0-62073 GCF_039888995.1 Pseudomonas rossensis
GTGCCGTCCGTGCTCGAGGCGCTGCGAGGCGAGCCGTCCGCTCATCCGCTGGCCTTGGGTCTTGTAGAAGAGTTGCCTTATCTGAAGACTCAACAACGCCTGCTGTTCGCCCGAGCCGGTATTACCCGGCCGCTGTCGCTGGACGATTACCGGGCCCACGGCGGTTTCGAGGGCTTAAAAAGGGCCGTCACCATTGGCGGCGAGCAGACCGCGACGGAAGTGTTCGATTCGGGCCTGCGTGGCCGTGGCGGCGCGGCTTTCCCGGCCGGGATCAAATGGCGCACGGTGCGCGCCACCCAGGCTGCCCAGAAGTACATTGTGTGCAACGCCGACGAAGGCGACTCCGGCACCTTCGCCGACCGCATGCTGATGGAAGGCGACCCCTTCCTGCTGATCGAAGGCATGGCCATTGCCGGCCTGTGCGTCGGCGCCACCTACGGCTACATCTATGTGCGCTCGGAATACCCGGCTGCCGTGACGACACTGCGTGCGGCACTGGACATCGCCCGGTCCGCCGGTTACCTCGGCGCCAATGTCGGCGGCAGTGGCCAGGCCTTCGATATGGAAGTGCGCGTCGGTGCCGGTGCTTACATCTGCGGTGAGGAAACCGCGCTGCTGGACTCGCTCGAAGGCAAACGCGGGATCGTCCGCGCCAAGCCGCCGATCCCTGCGTTGAAGGGCCTGTTTGGCCTGCCGACCTTGGTACACAACGTGCTGACCCTGGCCTCGGTGCCGCTGATTCTGGCCAAGGGCGCGCAGTTCTATCGCGATTACGGCATGGGCCGTTCCCTCGGCACGATGCCTTTCCAGCTGGCAGGCAATATTCGTCATGGTGGTTTGGTGGAACGGGCCTTTGGCCTGACGTTGCGGGAACTGGTGGAAGACTACGGCGGTGGTACCGCCAGTGGCCGGCCGCTGAAAGCCGCTCAGGTCGGCGGCCCGCTCGGTGCCTGGGTGCCGCCGTCGCAATTCGACACACCGCTGGATTACGAAGCCTTCGCCGCCATCGGGGCGATGCTCGGTCACGGTGGTGTGGTGGTGGCTGACGACAGCCTGGACATGGCCCATATGGCGCGCTTCGCCATGCAGTTCTGTGCCGAGGAATCCTGTGGCAAATGCACCCCCTGCCGCATCGGCTCGACCCGGGGCGTGGAGGTGATCGACCGCCTGCTGGCAGCGCCTGACCAGAGCGGTCGTGATGAGCAGGTAATCATCCTCAAGGACCTGTGCGACACCCTGCAATACGGTTCGCTGTGCGCGTTGGGCGGCATGGTCTCCTTTCCGGTAGCCAGCGCCCTCAAGCACTTCCCCGCCGACTTCGGTCTGCAATCTTCGGAGACCGAGCAATGAATACTCTCTTCGACCCGAACACCGATATCGATCTGGGCACCCCGGCCCGCGAGAGTCAGGTTCAAGTCACCCTGAACATCGACGGCCGCAGCATCAGCGTGCCCGAAGGGACCTCGGTGATGCGCGCCGCCGCGCTGCTGGGCACCACCATTCCCAAACTGTGCGCCACCGACAGCCTGGAAGCCTTCGGCTCCTGCCGCATGTGCCTGGTGGAGATCGACGGCATGCGCGGCTACCCGGCCTCCTGCACCACGCCGGTCACTGAAGGCATGAGCGTGCACACCCAGACGCCGAAGCTCGCAACGCTGCGGCGCAACGTCATGGAGTTGTACATCTCCGATCACCCGCTGGATTGCCTGACCTGCTCGGCCAACGGCAACTGCGAGCTGCAAACCGTCGCCGGCCAGGTCGGCCTGCGGGAGGTGCGTTACGGCTATGAAGGCGACAACCATCTGGCTGACGTGAAGGACACGTCCAACCCGTATTTCGATTACGACCCGAGCAAGTGCATCGTCTGCAACCGCTGCGTACGCGCCTGCGAAGAAACCCAGGGCACCTTTGCCCTGACCATTACCGGACGCGGTTTCGAATCCCGGGTCGCGGCCGCCGGAGGCGAGAACTTCCTCGACTCGGAATGCGTGTCCTGCGGCGCCTGTGTGCAAGCCTGCCCCACCGCGACCCTGATGGAAAAAAGCGTGGTCGAACTGGGTCAGCCCGAGCGCAGCGTGATCACCACCTGTGCCTATTGCGGCGTGGGCTGCTCGTTCCGCGCCGAGATGAAAGGCGACAAACTGGTGCGCATGGTTCCGGACAAGAACGGCCAAGCCAACCACGGCCACTCCTGCGTCAAAGGACGCTTTGCCTGGGGCTACGCCACTCACCCGGATCGCATCACCAAGCCGATGATCCGCCAGAACATCAACGACCCTTGGCAGGAAGTCAGCTGGGATGAAGCGGTGACCTACGCCGCCAGCGAATTCCGCCGGTTGCAGCAAAAATATGGCCGCGACTCCATTGGTGGCATCACCTCCAGCCGCTGCACCAACGAAGAAACCTACCTGGTGCAAAAACTGGTGCGCGCCGCGTTCGGCAACAACAACGTCGACACCTGCGCGCGGGTTTGCCACTCGCCGACCGGCTATGGCCTGAAACAAACCCTGGGCGAGTCCGCCGGCACCCAGAGTTTCGACTCGGTGATGCAGGCCGACGTGATCCTTGTGATGGGCGCCAACCCCAGCGACGCCCACCCGGTGTTTGCCTCCCAGCTCAAACGCCGTCTGCGTGAAGGCGCGAGACTGATCGTCATCGACCCACGACGCATTGATCTGGTGGACTCGGTGCATGCCCGCGCCGAACTGCACCTGGCCCTGCGCCCAGGCACCAACGTCGCCATGCTCAACGCCCTGGCCCACGTCATCGTCACCGAAGGCCTACTCGATCAGGCCTTTATCGACGCCCGTTGCGAGGGCAGCGATTTCGCTCACTGGAGCGAGTTCGTCAGCCGCGCGGAAAACTCGCCGGAAGTCCTTGGCCCCATCTGCGGTGTAGACGCTGCCGACATCCGTGCCGCCGCCCGTCTGTATGCCACCGGCGGCAACGCGGCGATCTACTACGGCCTGGGCGTCACCGAGCACAGCCAGGGCAGCACCGCGGTCATGGGCATCGCCAACCTGGCCATGGCCACTGGCAACATCGGCCGCGAAGGCGTGGGCGTGAATCCGCTGCGTGGGCAGAACAACGTTCAGGGCTCCTGCGACATGGGCTCTTTCCCCCACGAGTTGCCCGGCTACCGGCACATCTCCAACGAAGTGGTTCGGGCGCAGTTCGAACAGGCCTGGAACGTCACCCTGCAACCCGACCCGGGCCTGCGCATCCCCAACATGTTCGAGGCAGCCCTGGGCGGCACCTTCAAGGGCTTGTATTGCCAGGGCGAAGACATCGCCCAAAGCGACCCCAATACCCAGCACGTCACCGCGGCGCTGTCGGCCATGGAGTGCGTGGTGGTGCAGGACATTTTCCTCAACGAAACCGCCAAGTTCGCCCACGTGTTCCTGCCGGGCAGCTCGTTCCTGGAAAAAGACGGCACCTTCACCAACGCCGAGCGGCGCATCTCCCGAGTGCGCAAAGTCATGGAGCCTCTGGGCGGCAAGGCCGATTGGGAAGGCACCGTGGCCTTGGCCAACGCCCTGGGCTACCCGATGAACTACACGCACCCGTCAGAAATCATGGATGAAATCGCCAGCCTGACGCCGACCTTCACCAACGTCAGCTACGCCGCACTGGACAGCCACGGCAGCCTGCAATGGCCGTGCAATGCCGCGGCACCGGACGGCACGCCGACCATGCACATCGAGGAGTTCGTGCGTGGCAAGGGGCGTTTCATGCTCACCGGCTACGTGCCCACCGAGGAAAAGGTCAACAACCGCTATCCGCTGCTGCTGACCACCGGGCGCATCCTCAGCCAGTACAACGTCGGCGCTCAGACCCGGCGTACCGAAAACGTCGCCTGGCACGATGAAGACCGCCTGGAAATCCACCCGACCGATGCCGAGAGCCGTGGCATCAACGAAGGTGACTGGGTCGGCATCGGCAGCCGCGCCGGCCAGACCGTACTGCGTGCGCGGGTCACCGAACGGGTCGCCCCTGGCGTGGTGTACACCACTTTCCACTTCCCTGAATCGGGGGCCAACGTGATCACCACCGACAACTCCGACTGGGCCACCAACTGTCCGGAGTACAAGGTCACGGCCGTGGAAGTCAGCCGCGTCTACCACCCTTCCGAGTGGCAAAAACGCTATCAGGAGTTCAGCGACAACCAACAACGCCTGCTCGACGAACGCCGCCAGGCGCGTGGCTCTAAAGCCGAGGTACGCCGATGAGCACTGAAAATCTGATCAAAATGGCCAACCAGATCGCCCAGTACTTCGCCAGCCAACCGGACCAGCAACAGGCCGTGCTCGGCGTGCGTAATCACCTGCAGATGTACTGGACGCCCGGCATGCGCAAGGAATTACTGGCCTGGCAAACGGAGCATCAGGGGGCAGACTTGCACCCACTGGCGCAGGCCGCGGTCAGTGGGGCGGGCTGGGAGGCTTAGGTTCAGTTCACACGATCCCTTGGAATTAGCCCCGAGTGTTTCGGGGCTTTCAATGGTGCAGTGCTTGGCGGGCGGGCAGCCTGTAGTTGCCTTGACTGTCGGATTCAAGCCCGTTGCAATTCATTGACGTCAGCTGCGTTATCATCCCGCGCTTCTCTGTTCCAAAAAACCGGATGTCCATGTCTTTGCCGCTGCCTGACGATCATCAATCCCTGCCACCTGTCCTGGTCGGGCCGCTGTTGCGGCGTCTGGAGCCCACGCGGCTGGTGATGTGGCTGGTGGGGTCGCGGGCGCTGTCGCTGACGTTGCGTCTGCATGATCGCGACGCTATCCACCTCGACGCGAGTCAGTGCACGGTCATTGCGGTGGGCACCCAGGCCTTTGTTCATTTGATCGATGTGGCGCTGGACGCCGCCCTGCCCTGCGATACGTTAATCGAATACGACCTGCTGATTGACGACGCTGGCACAGGCATCGCCGATTGGGCCCCGCACTTGCTGTACGGAGACGCCCGTTGCCCCAACTTCGTCCTGCGTAAACGGGCCGATCATCTGCTGCACGGTTCCTGCCGCAAACCTCACCATCCGGCCCCGGACGGTTTGCTTTGCGTTGATCGTTTGCTGGAGTCCGAGCCGGACTCACACAAACGTCCGGCGCTGTTGATGATGAGCGGCGATCAGGTTTATGCCGACGATGTCGCGGGGCCGATGCTGCGAGCCATCCATGCCTTGATCAAGCGGCTTGGGTTGTTCGAAGAGCACCTCGAAGGCGCAGTGGTCAGCGACAGCGCCAAACTCTACGAGCACCCCGCCAGCTACTACCATCGTGCGGATTTATTACCGGCGCTGGAGAGCAACGAAACCCTGCGCGAGCGATTTTTCGGTGGGGCGCGTAAGCCGATTTTCACCAGCAGCAGTGCCGACAACCATCTGGTGACGTTCGCCGAAGTCATGGCCATGTACCTGCTGGTCTGGTCGCCAACACCCTGGACATTGATCGCCCCGCAACCACCGGCACTGACGCCTGCAAGACGCGAGCGTTATGCGCTTGAGCAGACGCGCATCGATGGCTTCAAGACCGGCCTTGGAGGCGTCGCCCGAGCACTCGCTCACCTGCCGTGCCTGATGATTTTCGACGATCACGATATTACCGATGACTGGAATCTTTCCGCGCAATGGGAGGAAACGGCCTACGGCCATCCGTTCTCCAGGCGCATCATCGGCAACGCGCTGATTGCTTATATGCTGTGCCAGGGCTGGGGCAACAACCCGGATGCGTTCGGCGCTGTGCTGAAGAAGGCCGGCGGATTGAGCGCGACCGGGCATGACCGCTACCTCGACAGTGACACTCAGGACGAGTTGATTGACGAGCTGCTGAGGTTTCAGAACTGGCATTACGTGCTGCCCACGAGCCCGGCCATCGTGGTGCTCGACACCCGCACCCGACGCTGGCGCAGCGAGATGAACCTCAAGCAGCCATCGGGTTTGCTGGATTGGGAAGCCCTCAGCGAACTGCAACAGGAACTGCTCGATCACCCTTCGGCCATCATCGTTTCGCCGGCACCGATTTTCGGCGTCAAGCTGATCGAAACCGTGCAGCGCGTTTTCAGCTGGTGCGGTTATCCCCTGCTGGTGGACGCCGAAAACTGGATGGCCCATCGCGGCGCAGCCCAGGTGATCCTGAACATTTTCCGACACTCGCGTACACCCGGTAATTACGTGGTGCTGTCGGGCGATGTGCATTATTCCTTCGTCTACGAAGTACTGATCCGACACCGCAAGGCCGGCCCGCGCATCTGGCAGATCACCAGCAGCGGCATCAAAAACGAGTTCCCGCCGGCCCTGCTCGAGTGGTTCGACCGCCTCAACCGCTGGCTCTACTCGCCCCGCTCGCCACTGAATTGGCTGACCAAACGCCGGCGCATGCGCATTGTTCCCCATGTCCCGGAACATGCTGAAGCGGGTGAACGGCTGTGGAATTCGGCGGGGATCGGGCAAGTGTTCTTTAATGAAAAAGGACAGCCGCAGGAGATCTATCAGCACAACTCAAACGGTTCGCCGAAGACGCGGATGGTTGCGCCTGAGAATGACGACTGAAGGCTGATCGTTCCCGCGCTCTGTGGTCTGCGCCCTTACATGATCGGTGTCGCTCATGAACCTCACCCGAACCCTGATCATCGGCAACTCCGGCTCCGGCAAAAGCTGGCTGGCCGAACGGCTGGCCGAGCACCTGCACGTGCCATGGGTCGATCTCGACTCGATTCACTGGTTGTCCGATGAACACAGCATCCCGCGCCCCGGTGCCGAGGCGTTGGGCATTGCACGGGTGCTTGCCGGTGAAGAGCGCTGGGTGATCGAAGGCGTTTACGGCGGGATCGTCAGTGAACTCTTGCACCGGGCAACAGCGCTGATCTGGCTGTGTCTTGATGATGACGAATGTGTCGCCAATGTTCGTCATCGAGAGGCACAACGGGACGAGCATGACGAGTTGTTGATTGCATTGCTGGACTGGGCCCGCAGCTATCGTACGCGCGAAGAGTCCAGTGGATTTGCCGCGCATCAGCGTCTGTTCGATGGGTTTAGCGGTTCGAAACTGCAACTCATGAACCGAGCGCAAACGACCGATTTCATCCATCCCTCATCCCACACCCGGCGCATTTGAGCACAGGGGATGGCGTGTTAATCGGATCGGGATTACATCGATCACGGAAACGTCTCGGAGAATCTTCGGCGATACTCAGTACAAACGTAGATGCATCGTCTGCGTAACGACCACTCGTAGGTATCACCTTGTCATCCTGTACTCATTTCTGTACGTTCTTTGCATCGAGCGAGGACTACAACATGCAAACCATCAACTACACCACAGCACGTGCACACCTTGCCGAAACCATGGATCGGGTCAATGAAGACCGCGCCCCACTGTTGGTCACTCGCCAGAAAGGCGAACCCGTGGTGATGATGTCTCTGGCGGAGTACAACGCTCTCGAAGAGACTGCCTATCTGCTTCGCTCCCCTGCTAATGCTGAACGCCTGATCAAATCGATCGGCAACCTGCGGGCAGGGAAAACCAAAACCAGGCAACTCATCGAAGAATGAATATCGAGTTCACTCCTGAAGGTTGGGAAGACTATCTGTGGTTCCAACAAAACGATAAGGCAGGACTTAAGCGAATCAACCTGCTGATCAAATCAATCCAGCGCGAGCCGTTCGATGGACTCGGAAAACCTGAACCGCTCAAATACAACTTGAGCGGCTTCTGGTCGCGCCGGATTACAGCCGAGCATCGCTTGGTCTATGCAGTCGAGGACGGCGAAATACGCATCGTGATGTGTAGATACCACTACTGAGATAAATCTCAGGCCGCGCTCACCGCCCGACACACCCCTCTCACAATCATCTCAACTTCCCGCTCATCAATCGTCAGCGGCGGCAGCAAGCGAATAGTCTTGCCCCGTGTCACGTTGATCAGCAAGCCGTGATCCCGCGCGGCGATCAGGGTCAGGTCGCGAATCGGCTGTTTGAGTTCGATGCCGATCATTAAACCCTGGCCGCGGATCTCCAGGATGTTCGGGTCGTCCGCCAATTCAATGCGCAATCTGGCCAGCAAACGCTCGCCCTGAAGTTTGGCGTTGTCCAGCAGTCCTTGTTCTTCGATGATCTCCAGCACGGTGCAACCCACGCGACAGGCCAGTGGATTGCCGCCGAAGGTGCTGCCGTGACTGCCGGGGGTGAAGAGGTCGGCGGCTTTGCCCCGGGCCAGGCAGGCGCCGATGGGAATGCCATTGCCCAGGCCTTTGGCCAAGGTCATGACATCCGGAATAATGCCTTCGTGCTGAAAGGCAAACCACTGGCCAGTGCGGCCGATGCCAGTCTGGATTTCGTCGAGCATCAGCAGCCACGAACGCCGAGTGCAGAGTTCGCGAATGGCTTTCAGGTAACCGGGCGGGGCCATTTGGACACCGCTTTCACCCTGAATCGGTTCCATCAGAATCGCCACGATGCGCGGGCCGTGGGCTTGCTGCACCTTGTCCAGCGCCTTGAGGTCACCGAAGGGCACTTTGACGAAGTCCCCCGGCAACTCGTTGAAGCCCAGGCGCACGGCCGGGCCATCACTGGCGGACAAGGTGCCGAGGGTCCGGCCGTGAAAGGCGTTTTCCATGACCACCACCAGCGGTTGCGCAATGCCTTTTTGCCAGCCATATAGCCGCGCCAGTTTCAGCGCCGTCTCGTTGGCTTCGGCACCGGAGTTGTTGAAGAAGGCTCGCTCCATGCCCGCCAATTGCGTCAATTTCTGCGCCAGCCGCTGTTGCCAATCAATGCTGTAAAGGTTGGAAGTGTGCAACAGCAACCCAGCCTGTTCGCTGATGGCTGAGACAATTTTCGGATGGGAGTGACCAACGTTGGTCACTGCTACGCCCGCCACCGCGTCCAGGTATTCACGACCGGCCTGATCCCACAGGCGTGTGCCCAGGCCCTTGCTGAAACTCAAGGCCAAGGGTTGGTAAGTGGTCATCAGGCAGGCGGCGGTCATGACATCAAGCTCCATCAATTGTCGGTGTTTTTGCAGTATGGTTAGCCACCTGAGCTAGATAAACGCTGCAACACTTCAATCATTTTAAAGCTGGGCTTGATAATGGATTTGTTCCAGGCAATGACCGTTTACGTCCGGGTGGTGGAAACCGGCAGCATGACCGCCGCCGCGTTGCAGTGCGAAATGTCCACCACCATGGTGGGCAATCACCTGCGGGCGTTGGAGCAACGCCTGGGTGTGCGTCTGCTCAACCGTACGACGCGACGCCAGCGGTTAACGGAATTCGGCACCGCTTATTACCAGCGCTGCCTCGAAGTGCTGGGGCTGGTGGCCGATTCCGAACGGTTGGCCGAGCAGGCCCTCGACGAGCCGAGCGGCACCTTGCGCATCACCGCACCACTGACGTTCGGCACCGAAAAACTGGCACCCGCCCTGAGTGAATTCACCCTGCTGTGTCCACGCGTCAAATTGGATGTGGTCCTCACCAATCGCCGTCCGGACCTGCTAGAAAACGGTTTCGACGTGGCGTTTCGCCTGGGAAATACAGTGGAGACCCACCTGATCGCCCGTCCACTCCTCGACTACAGCCTGACCATGTGTGCATCACCGGAGTACCTGGCGCGCAAAGGCACACCGGAGAAACCTGATGATCTGCAACACCACGACTGTCTATCCTTTGCCTATCCGGCCGGGGATGACTGGCAGTCGGTGGAAAAACATTGGCGCCTGACCGGTCCCGAGGGCGAAGTGGCGGTAGCGGTCAATGGACCGATGTTGATCAACAGTTCGGCAGGACTGCATCAAGCGGCGCGAACCGGTATGGGCATCGTGGTGTTGCCTGATGCGTTGATGGAGCAAGATCTCAAGGACGGAAAACTGGTGGCATTGATGAAGAATTACTTGCCGCCGAGCCGACCGATGAACCTGATGTATGCCCAGGATCGCTACCGTTTGCCAAAACTGCGTAGTTTCGTCGACTTTGCCTTGCAGAGATGGGGCAAGCACTAGCCGACCGAATACCCCATGCACTAATCTCCTCGACAGGCGGGTCACTTAGATATCAGGGCAGCAAGGAGTGCGGAGATGGGTGAGGCGTCGAATATCGAGCCGTTGAAGTTCAATCTGTCGGATTTGAACGAAGACATGGTGCACACCATTCTGGAACTGGTCAGCGACGGCATCTGGGACTGGAACGCCAACACCGGGTTCGTCTATCGCAACCCCGGTTGGTACGAGATGCTCGGCTACCCGCCTCATTCCCTGGATAACAACGTGTTGACCTGGGAAAACGTGATCCATCCCGACGATTACCAGCAGGTCATGGCCCTGTTCGATGACTACCTGAATCAGCGCGCCCCCCGCTATCAGGCCGAGTATCGCTGCCGCATGCAGGATGGCAGCTACACCTGGATCGAAGACCGTGGCTACGTATTGGCACGCAATGCCGACGGCTCGGTGGCGCGGATGGTCGGCGCGCACCGCAGCATCGAAGACAAGAAGCGCCTGTACGAAGCGCTTGAACGGCGCAACCAATCCCTTGAAGCGATCGTTGAAGAACGCACCCGAGAGTTGTCTCGCGTCAATCAGCAACTGCACATCCAACTCGAAGAAAACCGCAAACTGGCGGAAACCGACACACTGACCTCAATCGCCAATCGCTATCTTCTGGAAAAAGCCCTGCCCCAGGAATGCGAACGCGCCCAACGCTTTCGACAACCGCTGTCGCTGATCGCCATGGACATCGACGACTTCAAGAACATCAACGATCACTATGGCCACGCGCTGGGTGATGCGGCATTGGTGCAGGTGATCGATAGCGTGAAGCACTGCGTACGCGAGGGCGATCTGCTCGCGCGTTGGGGCGGCGACGAGTTCATCCTGATCCTACCCAATACACCACTCGTCGATGCCCGGGCCCTCGCCGAACGTATCCGCCGTGGCCTCGCAAGCCTGCTACCAGTGGGGGACTTTCAAGTGACCATGAGTTTTGGCGTGGTTCAGCGCTTTGAAGAAGAACAACAGACCGGGTTGCTGGCCAGGGCCGATCAAGCGCTGTATCGGTCGAAGATCGCGGGCAAGAATGTGATTTCGGGATGAACAATGCCTTGCATGTCCGCGATGTACTGCCCTCGGAAGTAGAGTCCGTACGCCATTTTCTGGGGCAGAACGGATGGGCTCACCGCACAGGCTCCGCTGAACATTTTGTGCAGTTGATCACTAACTCCCAACGCACCGCCCTTGCTGTGAAGAACTCCCGCATTGTCGGTTTTGCCCGAGGCATCACTGACGGCCTTTCAAACGGTTATCTGTCGATGGTCGTCGTCTGTGCGCAGCATCGACGTGATGGTATCGGGCGTGCACTGGTTGAGCATGTCATGGGCGAGAGCACCGACATTACCTGGGTTCTGCGAGCAGGCCGGGAAGGCGCTTCGGATTTCTTTTCAAGCCTGGGTTTTGAAGCGTCGACCATTGCGATGGAGCGCCCACGTCGTAAATAACACACCCGCCATTCACATCCCCGCCTTCACCAACACCGGTTTCTCCTGATACCGATCCGGATACAGCTGCTTCAACTGCGCGACCTTCGGTAGATCGTTGATCACGATGTAGGGATAGGTCGGATGCTCGGTCAGAAAATCCTGATGCTCCTCCTCCGCCGGGTAGAAACCGTTGTAGGTCTCCAGCTTGGTGACAATGGGTTTGTTGAACGAACGAGCAGCGTCCAGCTGGGCGATGTAGGCCTGAGCGACACGTTGCTGTTCGCTGTTTTCCGGGAAAAGCGCCGAGCGATACTGAGTGCCGCTGTCAGGTCCCTGACGGTTGAGTTCGGTAGGGTTGTGAGCCACCGAGAAGTAGATTTGCAGCAAGGTGCCGTAGCTGACCTGACGGGGGTCGAAGGTGACTTCGACGGATTCCGCATGACCGGTATCGCCATTGCTGACCCGCTCGTACTGAGCAGTGTTGGCTGCACCGCCGGCGTAACCGGAGACAGCTTTCTTCACCCCTTTTACATGCTGGAACACGCCTTGGACGCCCCAGAAGCAACCGCCGGCAAAGACCGCCCTTTCGCTGTCGGCCTGGGTGGTTTCGTCGAGGGTGGGTGGAGGAATAATGACCGCGTCTTCCGCCGCACCGAAGGAGAACGCCAGGCATTGGCCGATGACGCCGGCAGCAGCCAGGCCGAACAGGGTGCGGCGCCAGGTGAATAGGGTTTTCATGAGGCTGACTCCTGAATAAATGGAATGACGATCAACCGAACGTAAACGCGAAAAAGTGTGTCCATGGATCAAGCCGTCTTCGGCACAAAAGTCATCGCCAGGCCGTTCATGCAGTAGCGCAAGCCGGTGGGTTTGGGCCCATCATCGAAGAGATGACCCAAATGACCGCCACAACGCCGACAGTGGACTTCTTCGCGCAGCACCCCGAAGGAACGGTCCTGACGAGTGGCCACAGCCTTGTCCAGCGGTGCCCAGAAGCTCGGCCAACCGGTGCGGCTGTCGAACTTGGTCGTGGAAGAAAACAGCGGCAGATCGCAACCGGCGCAGGCAAAAGTACCTTCACGGTGCTCGTTGTTCAGCGGGCTGCTGTAGGCCCGTTCAGTGCCCTCTTCGCGCAGGATTTCGTACTGCTCGGCGCTGAGCATGGCGCGCCATTCGCTGTCGCTGTGAGTCACCTCGAACACCTCTCCCGCGTCGGCATCACTGACCAGTGCAGAACGCGCGGCAAATTTTGGCAATACACCGATGACCAGGGCTGCAGCGCCTAGCCCGCCGCTTGCTACGAGAAACTGTCGCCGTGAAAACATGGTCGTCTCCGAAAATTCCAGATGCCTGACATGGAACACAGCCTAGGCTTGGGTTGATCGCCAAATCCTCACGAGAAGTTAAACAATTCGTGATAACTCAGGCCCCGGAAAACCCGCACAATGCGCTCATTGCGCCGAAGGATTGAGCTTGATGGAACAGACCAAACGCGTCCTCGTGGTCGAGGACGACCTGCATATCGCCGACCTTATCTGCCTGCATCTACGCGATGAGCAGTTCGAGGTGGTGCACTGCGCCGACGGCGATGAAGGCATGCGCCTGCTGCAGCAAGGAAGCTGGGACGCACTGATCCTCGACCTGATGCTGCCCGGCGTCGACGGCCTGGAAATCTGCCGCCGGGCCCGCGCCATGGCCCGCTACACACCGATCATCATTACCAGTGCGCGCTCCAGCGAAGTGCACCGGATTCTCGGGCTAGAACTCGGCGCCGACGATTACCTGGCCAAACCCTTTTCCATGCTCGAACTGGTGGCCCGGGTCAAAGCGCTGTTGCGACGGGTCGACGCCATGGCTCGCAATCTGAAAATGGACGCCGGCAGCCTGATCTCGGACGGTCTCTCCATCGACCCGATCACTCGCGAGGTGTCCCTTGACGGTCGCCGCCTCGACCTCACGCCACGGGAGTTCGACCTGTTGTATTTCTTCGCCCGTCAGCCCGGCAAAGTGTTCTCGCGCATGGACCTGCTCAACGCCGTCTGGGGCTACAGCCATGAAGGCTACGAGCACACGGTCAACACTCACATCAACCGCCTGCGGGCAAAGATCGAGGCTGATCCGGCACAACCGGCGCGCATCCTCACGGTGTGGGGACGAGGCTACAAATTCGCGGCTAGGGAGGAGCAGCCGTGAGACTGACCCTGACTCATCGCCTGTCGCTGGTGTTCGCCGTGTTGCTGCTGGTGTGCTGCGGCACGTCGGCATGGATGCAGGTGCGGTCCAACAAGATGCATGAGCTGGAAGTGGTGCAAGGGTTGTCGCGGGATCTGGCCCGGCACATCGCCCATGACACCGTGCTGATGGACACCAAAGGCCTGATGCCCGACGCCGTGCGCGACCTGTTCAGCCAACTGATGCTGGTCAATCCCAGTGTCGAGGTCTATCTGCTCGACCCCGAGGGCCGGATTGTCGGCAGTGCTGCGCCCGAGGGTCGGATACGCCGGGAGCGGGTCGATCTGGCGCCGATCCAGCGTCTGCTCAAG
Organism: Pseudomonas rossensis; assembly: GCF_039888995.1. NCBI lineage: Bacteria > Pseudomonadati > Pseudomonadota > Gammaproteobacteria > Pseudomonadales > Pseudomonadaceae > Pseudomonas > Pseudomonas rossensis. Next base: position 14,004 of record NZ_JBBWCB010000019.1, read on the forward strand.
GGCGATGCCCTGCCGGTTCTCGGCGACGATCCGCGAAGCGTCGATGGCCGCAAAGTGTTCAGCGCCGCGCCATTGCAGGTCAATGGAAAACCGGTGGGCTATCTCTATGTGGTGCTGCTGAGCGAAGAGCACGACCGCTTCGCCGAACGCGGGGCCACCAGCGCCGCCCTGAATACCGCGCTGTTGTCCATCGGGCTGGCGGCATTGCTGTGCCTGATTGCCGGTCTCACTGCATTTGCGCTGATCACCCGCCCGTTGCGCCGTCTGACCGAAACCGTCAGCCAGTTCGACATTGATGGTGCTCCGGTAACGCCGCCTGCATCCGTCCCGGTGGAAAAAGCCGTCAGCCACGATGAAATTGCCATTCTCGACGCGACCTTCCGGCAGATGCAGGCGCGCCTCGGCGAGCAATGGCGTTCGTTGACCCGCCAGGATCAGGAACGCCGTGAACTGGTGGCAAACATCTCCCACGACCTGCGCACGCCTCTGGCCTCGCTGCACGGTTACCTGGAAACCTTGTCGCTCAAGGACGCCACGTTGTCACCCGCCGACCGCCGCCGTTACCTGGGCATCGCGCTGGATCAAAGCCGCAAGGTCGGTGGTCTGGCGCAATCGCTGCTGGAACTGGTGCGTTTGGAACATGGTTTCGTGCAACCGGTGCTGGAGCGCTTCTCGCTGACCGATCTGGTGCAGGACATTTTCCAGAAGTTCGAACTGACGGCCGAGGCGCGTCAGGTCGAACTCAAGGCCACCTTCGCACCCAATGTTTCGGCGGCCTGCGCCGACCTTGGGTTGATCGAGCGGGTGCTCACCAACCTGTTTGACAACGCCCTGCGCCATACTCCTCAAGGGGGGGAAATCGAGCTCAGCCTGCGCCCTCAAGGACCTTTTATTGAAGTCACCGTCAGCGACACCGGCCCCGGCATCACTGCCGAACTGCGCGAAGGTCTGTTCCTGCGCCCGTTCAACATTGGCGGCGCACGGCGTGACGGCGGACTGGGGTTGCGAATCGTGCACCGGATCCTGCAATTGCACGGCCGCGAAATCCAGCTGATTGATGTTCCCGGCCGCGGCGCGACCTTTCGCTTTTCGTTGGCGGTGGATCAGCAAACGGCCGAGCAGTTGGCGGTGCGGTCGATGAATCTGAATACGCTGGGGAAATAGTCGACTGCCTTGGCCGCAGCAACGGCTAATATCCCGGTACCCATTTCGGCAGGTTTTATCGGCTACTGCTGACACTTCAGGCAAAACGCCCCCCGATAGCCACCGGTTAAAAGCCGCTGTGCCAAAAATGATGACCAGCCGCCTGTTCATCCGTGACAACGCCGCCTCGGTCCAATAGATTAGGCGGCCTGAAAAGGCCCAGAGCTTTCTCGCCTCAACCCAAGTTAAAAGAAGTAGTGAAATTTCAATGTCCGATTCCAATACCGCTGAATCCGTAGTCACCTTGTCGTCCAAAGCGGAATACGAAAACTCCATCAATCTTTCACAGCACGTGCCCCAGGCCAAGACTATCAGCGAGATGGTCCTGGACGCTTTCCAGTCCACCCGGGAAAGCGACCAGATCCGCGAGCTGCGCGCCGCGATTCGCCAGGCTCACGACAGCTTCGACGACGATAAAGCCTACGATTTGATGGGCGAACTCAAGCAGCTCAAGGACGCCGAGGCTGCCGACATCGCAGCCCTGGAAGACTTGAGCAGCAAATTCCCGATCAGCCGGATTCTCTCCAGCTTCAAGGACGACCCGGCATTTCAGGAATTGGTCTACGGCCTCGCACTGAAGGTGCTGAACCAGACCCACCAGGCCATCAGCAACCCGAGCAGTGGCAAGAGCAAGGCTGCTCGCGCCAAGAAAGATGTCGAAGTGTTCACCATCAGCAAAGACGGTATCAGCGTGACGCTGCCGCTGCGCACCCCGCGTTCGCGACTGAACGTTGACCGTGAAGCACTGGAGTTCCTGGGCTTCACCTTCGTCGGCGAAGGCGAAGAAGCGGAGCTGGAAAGCGAGACCTTCCTGGACAATGCCGGGGCCGAACAAGCGGTTAACCGCAAGAACATCATCACCGCGCTTCAGCAGCAAACCGCGTTCGATGGCTACAGCATCGCCGCGCAGTAACACACGCCATCGATGACTGAAAGGCCCGCACTGAGATTCAGTGCGGGCCTTTCTATTGCCTGCTGGTTCATCGTTAGAGCGTTGATGGCCGTATCGCCACGATCATGTCAACTTCAATGGCTGCGTCTTTCGGCAGTTGATAAACGCCGATCGTGGTTCGTGTATGTTTACCGGCATCGCCCAGTACATGACTGAAAACGTCCGATGCACCGTTGGCCACTTCGCTCAAATCGACAAAATCCGCGGTGGACTTTATGTAAACCGTGACGCGCAATAGCGACTTGATCTTGTCCAGCGAACCGATGGAATCAACAATCAATGCCAGACCGCGCAACGCACTGATGCTGGCAGCGCTCTGTGCATCTGCCAGCGTCAGATCCTTGCCTACCCTGCCCGGATACTGAATTTCACCATTCATCCGCGGCACCAGACCGCTGATGTAAAGCTCATCGTGATGCCGCACCAACAGCGCGTAATGCCCGCCGGCCGTATTCTCACCGTAGATGTCGTAACCGAGCTCTTTTGCCAGCGCGATGAATCGTTCATCACAGGTCATGTGTTCAGTCATCTATCCTCCTCGATCAAAAATTGGATCCGTTTTTTTTTGACAGATTAGCCCAAAGATCTCGATTCGGGGGCTGGCCTATGAAAATCAGCTTGGATCAAATTGATGTCCCTTAGATTCGAAAACGATTGAACTGACGAGCGAACACCTGAATGCCCCGCCTTCGAAAGAAGTGCGGGGCTTTTTTGTTCAAGCGCGGGACGTGGAGCAGATCAAAGGCGTGGGAGAGGGCTTGAATAACCGGGGCGCCGCCGTTGATGCGCAATAGTGGTTGGTTAGCGTGATAGGTGCTGGTCCAGCAGATCGTCGACCAATTGTCGGTGGCGATCAGCCAGGGCGGGCCGCCTCACGGGGCCAAACTGCCGCCAATCCGCGAACTTTCCGACTTGATGAACGTGGGCAAGTCCACGGTGGTGGATGCGTTGGACCGCTTGCGGGCCAAGGGTCTGGTGGTTTCACGCCAGGGCTCGGAGCATTACGTGTACCGTTCCAGCACCACGATCAAGACCGATGCCCCAATAAAAAGCCCCGCTCTTCTCTCGAAGGCGGGGCTTTTCAATGCAGCCTCTGAATCTTAAGGCGCGTACGTCAGCAGCAGCTCACTCGGCACTTTAAAGTCCAGCGACATCATCACGCTCAACGCGGTAATGGTGAAGATCGAGAACACGAACAGCTTGCGTGCCCAGACCGTGTCATCCACTGCCTTGTAGCCGGTCCAGGCCATGTACAACCAGTACATGCCCATGGCCGCGGCGACGGCGAGGTAGCTCATGCCGGCGTAGCCGCTGAAGGTCAGCATCAAGGTCGCCACGAGGAACGCCAGGATGTAGAGCAGGATGTGCTTCTTGGCCACTTGAATCCCGCGCTTCACCGGCAACACCGGAATCGATGCAGCCAGGTAATCGTTGAAGCGGAAGATAGCGATGGCGTAGGAATGCGGCATCTGCCACAGGCTGAACATCACCAGCAACGTCAGTGCCGCCATGTCGAAGCTGTTCGTCACAGCGACGTAGCCAATCACCGGCGGCATGGCGCCCGACAGACTGCCCACCAGCGTGCCGTGAACCGACTTGCGCTTGAGGTACAGGCTGTAGAAACCGACGTAGATGACAAAGCCGATCACGGCGAACAACGCGGCCAACGGGTTGGCCACTTTGTACAACAGTGCAACGCCGAAAACACCCAGGACGGTCGCAAAAGCCAGGGCCAGTTTCAGGGAGATCAAGCCCTGGACCAGCGCCCGGTTTTTGGTGCGTTCCATCTTCAGGTCGATGTCGCGGTCGATGCAGTTGTTGAACACGCAACCGGAAGCCACCACCAGCGACGTGCCGATCATGGCGGCCAGGAAAATGGCCAGATCGACATGCCCTTTCGAGGCCAGGAAAAATCCGCCTGCCACAGAAAGCACGTTACCGAAAATGATCCCCGGTTTGGTGATTTGGATAAAGTGCTTAAAGGACATCCGGACTTTCCTCAGTGCGCCATCATGTTGGAGTGGATGCTGAACATGATCCACAGCGACAGGCCAACCAGCAGGACAATCACGATCGCGGCGAAAACAAACGCAATCACGTTGTTACGCTGCGCGGCCGAACGGTCCAGGTGAAGGAAGTACACCAGGTGTACCAGCACCTGGATGACTGCGAAGGCCAGTACGATCCACAGGGTCAGGGCTTTCGGCAGCGACGGGTACATCACCAGGCCGAAAGGAATGACGGTCAGGATCACCGACAGGATGAAGCCGATAGCGTAAGACTTGACGCTGCCGTGGCCGGCGTCGTGGCCATCGTGGGAATGAGCGTTAGCCATTTACATAGTCCCCATCAGATAAACAACGGTGAATACGCAGATCCACACCACGTCCAGGAAGTGCCAGAACAGGCTCAGGCAGCTCAGACGGGTCTTGTTGGTCGCCGTCAGGCCGTTTTTCTGCACCTGATACATCATGATCGCCATCCAGATCAGACCGCTGGTCACGTGCAGACCGTGGGTGCCGACCAGGGTGAAGAACCCGGACAGGAAGCCGCTGCGGCTCGGGCCGAAGCCTTCGGAAATCAGTACGTGAAACTCGTTGATTTCCATGCCGATGAAGCCGGCGCCGAACAGGAAGGTCATGCCCAGCCAGCCCAGGACCTGGTTCTTCTTGCCCTTGAACAACGCCAGCATGGCGAAGCCGTAGGTGATCGAACTGAACAGCAGCAGAGCGGTTTCGCCCAGCACGTAAGGCAGTTCGAAAATGTCGGCGCCCGACGGGCCACCCGCTACGTTGTTAACCAGTACCGCGTACGCCGCGAAGATCGACGCAAACAGAATGCAGTCGGTCATCAGGTAGAGCCAGAAACCGAATACGGTCATCTCGCCCGAGTCGTGGTGATGGTCGTCGTGCCCATGGTCCGTGCCATGGGCGTGTCCAGCAGTGGTCACTAAGTTCGACATGGTTTAAGCCTGTTCCAACGAGGTTTCAACACGGGTGGCGGTGGCTGGAACTTTCCCGGCCGCTACCAGACGCTTGTGCTGCTCGGCTTCGATGCGCTCGATCACGTCGACCGGCACCATGTAGCCTTGATCATCACGTGCAGCGTGGATCACGAAATACACCACGGTGCCGACCAGGCCGACGATGGCCAACCACCAGATGTGCCAGATCATCGCGAAACCGAACACGGTCAACAGAGCACCCATGACCACACCGGTCGCGGTGTTGTTTGGCATGTGGATCGGTTCGTACTTGGCCGGAGCCTTGTACGCGGTACCGTTTTCCTTGGCTTCGGTGAACGGATCGATGGTGTCCGCTTTTGGCAGCACGGCAAAGTTGTAGAACGGTGGTGGCGACGAGGTCGACCATTCCAGCGTGTGGGCATTCCACGGGTCACCGTGTTCGCACATGTTTTCCGGCTTGTTGCGATCACGCACGCTGACGTACAGCTGAATCAGCTGGCAGGCGATACCGACCGCGATCATCACCGCACCGAACATGGCGACGTACAGGTACGGCACCCACTCAGGGTTGGTGGTGGCGTTCAGACGACGGGTCATGCCCATGAAGCCCAGTGCATAGAGCGGCATGAACGCGACGAAGAAGCCCGAGATCCAGAACCAGAACGCTGCCTTGCCCCAACCTTCGTGCAGCTTGAAGCCGAACGCTTTAGGGAAGTAGAAGCTGAAGCCGGCGATGTAGCCGAATACCGCGCCGCCGATGATCACGTTGTGGAAGTGAGCGATCACGAACAGGCTGTTGTGCAGGACGAAGTCCGCACCCGGGATGGCCAGCAGTACGCCGGTCATGCCGCCGATGGCGAAGGTCACCATGAAGCCCAGGGTCCACAGAACCTGGCTGGTGAAACGCAGACGCCCTTGGTAAATGGTGAACAGCCAGTTGAATAGCTTCACCCCCGTCGGGATCGAAATCAGCATCGTCGCCAGACCGAAGAAGGCGTTGACGCTGGCACCCGAACCCATGGTGAAGAAGTGGTGCAGCCAGACCATGAAGCCCAGGATCGAGATCGCGCCGCTGGCGTAGACCATCGAGTGGTGGCCGAACAGACGCTTGCCGGTGAAGGTCGAGATGACTTCGGAGAAGATCCCGAACGCCGGCAGAATCAGGATGTAAACCTCGGGGTGACCCCAGGCCCAGAACAGGTTGACGTACATCATCGGATTGCCACCAAGTTCATTGGTGAAAATGTGGAAATCCATGTAACGGTCAAGCGTCAGCAGTGCCAGGGTAGCGGTCAGGATCGGGAACGAGGCCACGATCAGGACGTTGGCCCAGGTGCAGGTCCAGGTGAAGATCGGCATGTCCATCAGCTTCATGCCCGGGGTACGCATTTTCAGCACGGTGGCCAGGAAGTTGACCCCCGTCAGCGTCGTACCCAACCCGGAAAGCTGTAGCGCCCAGATGTAGTAATCCATCCCCACGCCCGGACTGTATTGCAGGCCCGACAGCGGTGGATAGGCAACCCAGCCGGTCTTGGCGAATTCGCCAACGCCCAGGGACAGGTTGATCAGCACCACGCCAGACACCAGCAGCCAGAAGCTCAGGGAGTTCAGGAACGGATAGGCAACGTCACGCGCACCGATCTGCAGCGGCACTGCAAGGTTCATCAGGCCGGTGAAGAATGGCATCGCCATGAAGATGATCATGATCACACCGTGAGCGGTGAAGATCTGGTCATAGTGTTCAGGCGGCAGGTAGCCAGGCGAACCCTCGGTGGCCATGGCCAACTGGGTACGCATCATGATGGCGTCGGCAAAACCGCGCAGCAGCATGACCATGGCAACGATGATGTACATCACGCCGATTTTCTTGTGGTCGACCGAGGTCAGCCACTCGGACCACAGGTAGGTCCACTTCTTGAAATAGGTGATTGCAGCGAACAGCGCCAGACCACCGAGCGCGATCATGGCGATGGTTATCATCACGATCGGTTCGTGGAACGGGACCGCTTCCCAACTTAATTTACCAAACATCGTTTACTCCTCTGCCCCGGCAGCTGAATGCGAACTCATGTCCATCCCTTCCATATGGGCCACTTCTTTCTCTTTCTTCTCGTGGTGCATCGGCTTGCCCGGTTTCATCCCTTCGTACTTATCGACGATGATCTGGAACAGGTTCGGCGTGACCGAGGAGTAGAGCTCGACTGGGTTGTTCTGGCTTGGCTTGGAAAGGGCTTCGTATTCAGCTTTTTCAAGCTGTTTAGGTGCCTTTTTGACTTCGCTGACCCAGGCGTCGAAATCTTCCTGAGAGGTGGCGATAGCTTTGAACTTCATACCGGTGAAACCAGCGCCGCTGTAGTTGGCGGAGATACCGTCCATTTCAGCGTTCTGGTTGGCGATCAGGTGCAGTTTGGTCTGCATGCCGGCCATCGCGTAGATCTGGCCGCCCAGCGCCGGGATGAAGAACGAGTTCATCACGGAGTCCGAAGTCACCTTGAAGTTGATCGGCGTGTGCGCCGGGAACACGATCTTGTTGACGGTGGCGATGCCTTGTTCCGGGTAGATGAACATCCACTTCCAGTCCAGCGCGACCACTTCAATGGTGATCGGCTTGACGTCGGACTCCAGCGGCTTGTAAGTATCCAACGCGTGGGTCGACTTGTAGGTGACATAACCCAGAGCAATGATGATCAGCACTGGAACAGCCCACACCGCGATTTCAATCTTGGTGGAGTGCGACCATTTTGGCGTGTAGACGGCGTCGGTGTTGGACGCGCGGTATTTCCAGGCGAACAGGAAGGTCATGACGATGACCGGAACCACGACCAACAGCATCAGCAGCGTTGCGGTGATGATCAGGTTTCGCTCGTCCAGGCCGACCTGGCCCTTGGGATCGAGCAAGGTCATGTTGCAGCCTGACAGCAACAACGTGCCGATCAGCGGCAATAAGCCTAGTAGTCTGGGGTACCTGTTTTTACTCATCTCACGACCTCTAAAGCAGCTTGCGCAATGCAGTTGGGTTTTGATCGCCAACACTTCACCCTGCCAAGGGTTGGCATTTTTCTTGGATTGAATAAGTGGCTGCCCGTCGCGCGTCAGACGCTGTTCGACAAATCCTGGGCTAGCGTTGAGTTCTTATTCGAATTCGTGGGCAAAGGCCTTGTTACAGACCAATTCCATTTGGTGCGGATAATTGGAAGGCACCGACACCTGGGAGTCGCATGAAGCCAACGGGCCTCTCGACGCCCTATTGCTGCTCATGCACCTGAGTAAGGGTGAGCAGTGTCGGGAATTCAGTGCGGGCGATTGTAGATATGTAACGTTCTATAAACCATGTCTCATCCCGAAATAATTTTTATCCATTCCAGCAACAATCATTAACGGTATTTGCAAAAGTGCGCCATGGTATCGAAATTAATTCTCAACAAAAACACCAAAAATTGTAGGTCTACCTCAGGCAGTTCAGACAGTATCGAAGGCTCTGCACCCTCCTTCGACCCTGCCAAAGCCCCCATGTGACAAGGGCTTCGGCAATTCGCCAGGGCCTGTTAAAACTGCATGTTCCGGATTTTTGAGACTGAAGTTGCCGGACGCTAAAACACGCCAGTTTTGTTGCGTAGCCATGTACCAATTCGGCGCCTTGAAATGCCTTGCGACACTCCTGCTGTGACAACATGTCGCACACGTGCCGCCCCCATACTTGTCGCGCATCAAGGTCATTTTACCTGTGCCCTGAAATGCAAAACGCCCCGGCCACCTCAACGAGGGCCGGGGCGTTTTTTGTGTGGCAGCGATGCGGCGGATGACTTCAGCGCAGGGCTTTGCGATTACGCGACGTGAGCAGCGGCACCAGTACCACGATCAGCACAAAAGCTAGCAGCGCCCATTGTGCAAGCGACAGACCGAGGATCGGCGGGTACGGCGTGGAGCAGAAGCCGTCGACCTGGAAGCCCAGCGGGAAGATCTTCGCCAGTGGCAAACCGTCGACAATCGGTTGCAGCACGTCGATGCCGCAGCTGACCGCCGGATAGAACTGGGTATAGACGTGATGCCCGGCCACCCCGACGCCTGCAATGGCGCAGATCACCACCAGGGTTTCAAATACCGTGATGCTGCGGCGGGTGCGCATGACCGCGCCGATGAACGCGAAGAGCGCGATCAGCAGCAACGCATAACGTTGCAGGATGCACAGCGGGCATGGCGCCTCGCCCAGAACAATTTGCATATACAGCGCGCCACCGATCAGCGCCAGGCAGATGATACCCAGCAACACCAGATAGCGCCGTTCACGGCCCAACCGCATCGTTTCATCGCTCATTGCGTTTCCCTTCTAAATATCGATTGCCCAGAAGTCTACACGCTGGCCCTGACCTTTGAGAGTCCGGCGCGCACAGCGGGGTATCGGGGAATAGACGACGAGCCGGTTAAGAAGGGATTAACTTTGAAGCATTTTTCAAAAATCGGAACCGCGCGGGGGCTTTCAAAAGAAAGCCCCCTCCAGCATTTGATCAATCGCCGTAGATATCAGACTTGAAGTACTTCTCTGAAATCTTCTGGTACTCGCCACTGGCGCGAATGCCGTCGATGGCTGTGTTCAGCTCGGAGACCAACTCAGTGTTGCCCTTGCGCACCGCAACCCCGGCGCCCTCGCCCACGTATTTCGGATCCTTGAGCTCCGGCCCGACAAACGCATAGCCTTTGCCACGGGGCATCGTCAGGAAGTCATTCAGTGGAATGGTGTCGGCAAAAATGGCATCGAGGCGACCGGCTGCCAGATCCATGTAGATCTCTTCGTTGTTGCCGTAACGCTTGACGTTGATACCCTTCGGTTCAAAAACCTCGGTGGCGTAACGGTCGGTGGTGGTTGCGCGCTGCACGCCGACAGTCTTGCCCTTGAGGCTGGCGTACTGGTCATCCACGACCGCGCCGTCCTTCATCACCAGACGTGATGAGGTGAAGTAATACTTGTGGGTGAAATCCACGGACTTCTTACGGTCTTCGTTGATGGTCATGGACGACAGCGCCATGTCGATTTTCTTCACTTTAAGGGAAGGAATCAGACCGTCGAACTCACCTTCGACCCAAACGCACTTGACCTTCATCTGCGCGCACAGGGCATTGCCGATGTCGTAGTCGAACCCGACAATCTCACCTTTATCGGTTTTGGACGCGAACGGTGGATAAGCCGCTTCGATGCCGATGCGCAGGGTTTTATCGGCGGCGAACAGGCTGCTGCACGCCAACAGGCTCAGAGCCAGACCGGTGATGAGGGGGAATTTCTTCATGTTCGTTCTCTCGCGGGTTGTTGTTGGTTTGGCAAGACAGAAGAAAGAGCAGAAACGGGGGAAGTGCTTTTTTGTACTTGTAATTCCATACTGGACTTTTATGTATAGGTCGTCAATCAGGGCGATCGAGGATGTGCGGGCCGGTGGTCGGGCGGTGGGTCTTTGGGATTTTTGGTGTTGCTGATGACCTCTTCGCGGGCAAGCCACGCTCCCACAGGTTTTTGTGTTGTTCACGTAATGTGTTCCCGACACAAAAACCTGTGGGAGCGTGGCTTGCCCGCGAAGGCGTACTTGCAGACACCGCAGGAACTACTGCTTCCAGCGATCCGCCGCCGCATGATCGCTGTCACGCCCTTCAACCCAACGCGACCCGTCAGGGGTGTTTTCTTTCTTCCAGAACGGTGCGCGGGTTTTCAGGTAGTCCATGACAAAGGCACAGGCATCGAACGCGGCCTGGCGGTGGGCGCTGGCGGCGCCGACGAAGACGATCGGTTCACCTGGTTCCAGGGCGCCGATGCGATGCAGCACTTCAAGCTTGAGCAGCGGCCAGCGCTGCTCGGCCTCTGTGGCGATCTTGGCGAGGGCTTTTTCGGTCATGCCCGGGTAGTGCTCAAGGAACATCCCGGCGACGTCGAGTCCGTCATTGAAGTCGCGAACATAGCCGACAAAACTCACCACCGCACCGACGCCCACATTGGCTGCATGCATGGCGTTGACTTCAGCACCCGGATCGAACGCCGTGGATTGCACGCGAATCGCCATGGCTCAGCCTCCGGTCACGGTCGGGAAAAATGCCACTTCATCGCCATCGCTCACCGGCTCATCGAGCTGGCACAGGTCTTCGTTGCGGGCGCACATCAGGTTCTGTTCACTCAGCACATCGGCACCGTCGCGGCGGGCCAGCAGCGCACGCACATCGTCGACCGTGGCGAAATCACCTTCAACCTTCACCGAGTCCACGCCGAGCGCCTCACGGTAACGGGCAAAAAACTTCACGGTGACGTTCATGGTTGATCCGCCTGGAAATGGCCGCTCTTGCCGCCGAGCTTCTCCAGCAGCCGCACGCTTTCGATAGTCATGCCGCGATCCACGGCTTTGCACATGTCGTAGATAGTCAGCGCCGCGACGCTGGCGGCGGTCAGGGCTTCCATCTCCACGCCGGTTTGTCCGGACAACTTGCAGCGCGCCACGATGCGCACGGTGTCGTCGCCTTCGGCACTGAGCTCGACCTTGACGCCGGTGAGCAGCAGCGGATGGCACAGAGGGATCAGATCGCTGGTTTTCTTCGCGGCCTGAATGCCGGCGATACGCGCCACCGCGAACACATCACCCTTGGGGTGACCGCCGCTGACGATCATCTGCAGGGTTTCGGGCAGCATGCGTACGAGGGCTTGGGCCGTTGCTTCACGGAACGTCACGGCTTTTTCAGTGACGTCGACCATATTGGCGCGACCTTGGGAATCGAGATGAGTCAGCACAGGGATACTCCTGATCAGGAGCACCGATTGTAAACCTGCGGGTCAAAATTCCGCACGTTTGATTATCGGGTCACCACAGGGTTATGTGTTGGGCATAAAAAAACCGGGCGACCTGTGAGGCCGCCCGGTTTTGATGAGGGTTACAAATGCGATTCGGCGTATTCGGCCAGAATCGAACGTGGCACCCCTTGCAGGGTGATGTGCACACCGTTGGGGAAATCCTTGAAGCGTTCTGTCAGGTACGTCAGCCCGGAACTGGTCGCGGACAGGTAAGGGGTGTCGATCTGCGCCAGGTTACCCAGGCACACCACTTTGGAACCGGCGCCGGCACGGGTGATGATGGTTTTCATCTGGTGCGGCGTGAGGTTCTGGCATTCATCGATCAGGATCAGACTCTGCTGGAAGCTGCGACCTCGAATGTAGTTGAGGGATTTGAACTGCAACGGCACTTTGCTGAGGATGTAATCGACACTGCCATGGGTGTTTTCGTCATCCATGTGCAAGGCTTCGAGGTTGTCGGTGATGGCGCCCAGCCAAGGCTCCATTTTTTCCGCTTCAGTGCCGGGCAGGAAACCGATCTCCTGGTCCAGACCCTGCACGCTACGGGTCGCGATGATCCGGCGATAGCGTTTGCTGACCATGGTCTGCTCGATCGCCGCCGCCAGTGCGAGGATGGTTTTACCGGAACCTGCTGCCCCGGTCAGGTTGACCAGGTGGATATCCGGGTCGAGCAAGGCGTACAGCGCCAGGCTTTGATAGATGTCACGCGGTTTCAGGCCCCAGGCTTCCTGGTGCAACAGGGGTTCCTGATGCAGGTCGAGAATCAGCAGCTTGTCTTCCTCGATCTCCTTGATCCAGCCGACAAAACCCTGTTCGTCGATGATGAACTCGTTGATGTGCACCGCCGGCAGGTTGTCGATCAACTGCACCTGGTGCCAGGTGCGGCCATGATCCTGACGGGTGTCGACATTCCTCACACGGTCCCAGAAGGAGCCGGTCATGTTGTGATAACCGTTGGGCAGCAGCGACACGTCGTCAACCAGTTGGTCGGTGCTGTAGTCCTCGGCCGCAATCCCGCAAGCCCGGGCCTTGAGGCGCATGTTGATGTCTTTGGTGACCAGCACCACGGGCAGTTTTGGTTCGCGCGCGTGCAGGTCGATCAACTGGTTGATGATGATGTTGTCGTTCAGGTGCTCGGGCAGAATGATGTTCGGTTCGGCACGTTTGCTCATCAAAATTGACAGCAAACCCTTGGGCCCACTCTTGCCGCGCTGGATCGGCACACCGAGTTCGACATCTTCGGGGCTGGCATCGCCCAAGGTCTTGTCAATCAGGCGAATCGCCTGACGGCATTCTGCAGCCACACTGTGATGCCCGCTCTTGAGCTTGTCGAGCTCCTCAAGCACGGTCATCGGGATGGCGACGTGGTGTTCTTCGAAGTTAAGCAGGGCGTTTGGATCGTGAATCAATACGTTGGTATCGAGTACATAAAGGATTGGCTGGTTGGAGGAAGAACTACGTCCGTGATCATCCATACTCGGTCACCTTTGTGGGAGCCAGTCGACGCAATACCGTGACAGTGCTGCGCCTCGAAGTGGCCACCGAATTCACCTGCGAGGATTCAAGTGAACTGCACACAAATTGGGGTCTTGGAAGACGCCACCTGTCTGCAGGTTTCGGCGGTCTGTCTTCGTAATACTCCAAAACCTGTGACAGAAAAAAGTACTTTGACGTTTTTTTGAAGTTTATTTTTCAGAGTGACCAATAGCACTAGGCGGATTGCCATCACCCCGTTAAAGTCGGAAGTCCGCCTGCACCGAATTCTCGCCAAAAATCGCCCACCGCCCAATGTTTACGGCCTTTCGCCATTTTCAGCGAAACGCGTCCTGACAGTCTTCCCAGCCGATTCCGCTTTGCGCCGTTTGCGTGATGAGCCAGGGCATCGCCGTTTTCAGCGCATCCTGCTTCACGTTGAAGTTGATCACCCCGTGGCGCCACAACAACATCAGGCTCAACACCCGTTGCGCGCTCTGATTGGCTTTTAGCTTGCCGGCACCATCCTGGGCATCGATATCCCACAGCGCCACCTGCAAGCCCTGGGATTTGAAGAATCCTTCAGCGTCAGACCGACGCTGACCATCGGGCGGCCGAAACAATGGCACGTAGTTCTCGGGCAGTTTGCTTTTGACCAGTTCGACGCTGCGTCGCACCGAGTCCTGCCAGTCCTGCCAGTGGCTGTGGGAGCGAAATTCCCAGCCTTGCGCGCCAATGCACTGCTTCGAGTACGTCGCTTGCAGGCTGGCTACCGAACGATCGGCCAGACGGGCCTGGATGTCCTTGCCGAGGACGAAGAACGTGCCACTCATGTTCGACTTGCGCAGGTATTCCGTGGCCCAGGCGGTGTTATCCGGCGCGGTATTGGCGGCACTGTCGAAGGTCAGCAAAAACAGCCGGTCATGCATCTGATCGCCGTTGCGCTCATAGTCGCCAAAACGATCGACTTCGCTGCTGGTTTGCGGAAACAGCGCTGCCTTGCGCAATTGCTCGTCCAGGTACTGGGCGTGGAACAGTCGGCTCGGCTCGGCCCACTTTATGTAGTAGCTCTCATCGCTGACCTGAAACTTGGCGGCTTGCTGGCGCAGGGTGTCCATGTCCTCGACCAGGAAACAGAAGGAGGCATCCTGATCGCAGCTCTGCTGGGCGTAGTTGTAGTTGGTCAGCAGTCGCTGCCACATGCGCTGGCGCAGGTAGTTGATCGATTCCAGATTGACCGTGCGCAACCCCAGGCGCTGGGCAAGGCTCACTTCATCCAGGGATTCGCTGGCCAACAGGACGTGAGCGAACATGAGTATCTCGGCCCGTGACGCCACATCAAACAGGGTCGGGCTGTTGAGCTGTTCAGGCCAGGTGCTGCGATCCAGCGTCGCCACATCGCCTGGCGCCGCCATGGCACCGAAGCTCAACAGCCAGGCCGAGAATAGAAAAACGATACGCAATGGGATGTCTCCATAACAAAACCCGCGCGGCACTATATCGCGGGAAGATCAAAAGATCGCAGCCTCGCTTCGCTCGACAGCTCCTACAGATGTACGCACACCGTAGGAGCTGTCGAGCGAAGCGAGGCTGCGATCTTGTTCCATGACACCACCGATCACCTATGACGCTCATAGCTGGAGTCAACACGGACAACCCCCTAGAATCGCCCCCACGATTAAAGGAGACGACTTCATGCTGATGGTGATTTCCCCCGCCAAGACCCTCGATTACGAAACACCGCCGGCGACCCAGCGCTTCACCCAGCCACAATACCTCGACCATTCCCAGGAGCTGATCCTGCAATTGCGCGAGCTGGCCCCTGCGCAGATTAGCGAGTTGATGCACGTCTCCGACAAGATCGGCGGGCTCAACGCCGCGCGTTTCGGCAGTTGGACGCCCGCGTTCACTCCGGAAAATGCCAAGCAGGCACTGCTCGCCTTCAAGGGCGACGTCTACACCGGGTTGAATGCTCAAACTTTCAGCGAGGCCGATTTCGATTACGCCCAGCAGCACTTGCGCATGTTGTCCGGCCTCTACGGCTTGCTGCGCCCGCTGGACCTGATGCAGCCGTATCGACTGGAGATGGGCACCAAACTGGCGAATGCCCGTGGCAAGGACTTGTATGCCTTCTGGGGCACACGGATCAGCGAATGGCTCAACGAAGCCCTGGCCGATCAAGGCGATGACGTGCTGCTGAACCTGGCCTCCAACGAGTACTTCTCGGCGGTCAAACGCAACGCCCTGAACGCGCGCATCATCAATACCGAATTCAAGGACCTGAAGAACGGCCAGTACAAAATCATCAGCTTCTACGCAAAAAAGGCCCGCGGCATGATGAGTCGCTTCGTTATAGAAGAACGCATCAATGACCCGGCAGCCCTCAAGCAGTTCGATGTACAAGGCTATCGCTACAGCGCCGAGCAGTCTAAACCGGACAATCTGGTGTTCCTGCGCGATCACGCGCCGGAGTAAGCACCCAATCGGTGCGCGCCCCATTAACGGGTCGTGCGCCGACGTCCGATCGCCCAACAATTCCCCGCTCAATTCGCCACCTTACTGGCGTCAGAAAACAATCATTCGCTTTTCTAACTTTAGTTTCACTCGACATTGATAATTTTTTTCAGTAGTGGCACTTAATTTTTTTATCGGTAGTGGCACATAACTATCTAACCCGATAATAACCCTATGTATCAAGGGTCAAACAGCCGTTGCTATCAATATGAGAGCAGTGCCATCTTTTCCAATATTTCAAAAAATTTCAGCATTCGCGATGGGCTGACTGGAACTATGTCCAAATGCGTAGCTCATACCACCGGTAACCATTCTCTCGGCGCCTGTACGAGATAACTTACGCAGAGAAGAGATTCACGTAGCAAAGTTGTCACATTAACTTTTGCGAACGTGCCCCTGATTTGGGCAACACATGAAGGACAGGAGATAATCATCAAAATATCCCCTGCAAGGAAGGCTGAGCCCCTATAAACGTGCTCACCTGAGCACCCAACCGCTTGATTTACGGGCTTCCGCCTGGCATTGAGCGCGCAAGACCTTTGCACGAATGTCTTCTGATTAGAAGATCTGCTGCATAACAGGGCACGCCATAACAATAAAAGCCTAGTTGCGCACCTTTTGAGTGAACTTATTTAGACACTCGGAACTTATATGCCTGCACGCGGCATTGTGACGCCTTTAAGGCGCACTTCCGAGTGCACTACGACCGCTGAACACCATTAACTCCGGCCATGTAATGGCTTGATAAACACAGAGGTAATTGCGATGCGCATCAGCATATTTGGTTTGGGTTACGTCGGCGCAGTATGTGCCGGTTGCCTGTCTGCACGGGGCCATGACGTCGTTGGCGTCGATGTTGCCAAAGACAAAATCGATATGATCAACGCCGGTAAATCGCCGATCGTTGAACCGGGTCTGGGCGAGCTTCTGCAGAAGGGTATCGAGACGGGCAAATTGCGCGGCACGACCAACTTCGCCGAGGCGATTCGCGACACCGACCTGTCGATGATTTGCGTCGGCACGCCGAGCAAGAAGAACGGCGACCTGGAGTTGAACTACATCGAAGCTGTGTGCCGCGAGATCGGTTTTGTCCTGCGTGACAAGACCACCCGTCACACCATCGTGGTTCGCAGCACCGTACTGCCAGGCACTGTGGCAAACGTGGTGATCCCGATCCTCGAAGACTGCTCCGGCAAGAAAGCCGGTGTCGACTTCGGCGTTGCAGTGAACCCTGAGTTCCTGCGTGAAAGCACCGCGATCGCCGATTACGACCTGCCGCCAATGACCGTCATCGGCGAGTTCGACAAGGCGTCGGGCGACGTTCTGCAATCGCTGTACGAAGAACTCGACGCTCCGATCATCCGCAAGGACATCGCCGTGGCCGAGATGATCAAGTACACCTGCAACGTGTGGCACGCCACCAAGGTGACCTTCGCCAACGAGATCGGCAACATCGCCAAGGCCGTCGGCGTCGATGGCCGCGAAGTGATGGAAGTGGTCTGCCAGGACAAGACGCTGAACCTGTCCCAGTACTACATGCGCCCTGGTTTCGCGTTCGGCGGTTCCTGCCTGCCGAAGGACGTTCGCGCCCTGACCTACCGCGCCGGTTCCCTGGACGTGGAAGCACCACTGCTGAACTCACTGATGCGCAGTAACGAGTCCCAGGTGCAGAACGCCTTCGACATCGTCTCCAGCCACGGCAAACGCAAAATCGCCCTGCTGGGTCTGAGCTTCAAGGCCGGTACTGACGACCTGCGCGAAAGCCCGCTGGTTGATCTGGCGGAAATGCTGATCGGCAAGGGCTACGACCTGAGCATCTACGACACCAACGTCGAATACGCCCGTGTCCACGGTGCGAACAAGGATTACATCGAGTCGAAGATCCCTCACGTCTCGTCCTTGCTCAACGCCGATTTCGACGACGTGATCAACAACTCCGACGTGATCATCCTTGGCAACCGTGACGAGAAATTCCGCGCCCTGGCGCAGAACGCTCCACACGGCAAGCAAGTGATCGACCTGGTCGGTTTCATGTCCCAAGCCACCAGCGTGAGTGGCCGGACTGAAGGCATCTGCTGGTAATGCGGTCGTAGGAGCTGTC
The DNA here is from genome assembly GCF_039888995.1 of Pseudomonas rossensis. Lineage (NCBI taxonomy): Bacteria > Pseudomonadati > Pseudomonadota > Gammaproteobacteria > Pseudomonadales > Pseudomonadaceae > Pseudomonas > Pseudomonas rossensis. The sequence goes on from NZ_JBBWCB010000019.1 coordinate 32,032, forward strand.
GAGTGAAACGAGGCTGCGATCTTTCCAGGTCCACTTGAGTTTCAAGCGAAAGATCAAAAGATCGCAGGCTTCGCCAGCTCCTAAAGGATTTCTGGCGTCATCCAGACCGGATGTCGCCAGTTTTCGTAAGCCTGCCTTAACCCCATCGGGCCACCCCACAGGCTCGCCCGAGATAGAGACGGATGCAGATTATGCACAGGCTAAAGCACGGCCTACTTCAGGTCGCCGGTTGGCTGTTTTACTTAAGTATTTTGATGGGCATCGCCATGGCGTTGCCTGCGTCCACGTTCGACTCCGAGTCGAAGGACTTCATCCTCCTGATCGGTATCGTCGGTATCTGGCGCTACTCGATGGGTGCTACGCACTTTCTGCGCGGCATGCTGTTTCTGTACGTCGTCTACCCGCACCTGCGGCGCAAAGTGCGCAAGCTGGGTAAAGCGGCAGACCCGTCCCATGTGTTTCTGATGGTCACCAGTTTTCGTATCGACGCGCTGACCACCGCCCAGGTTTACGCCTCGGTGATTCGCGAAGCGATCGACTGCGGCCTGCCGACCACCATGGTCTGCTCCATCGTGGAAATGTCCGATGAGAAGCTGGTGAAAAGCCTTTGGGCCCGGATGAACCCACCGGCTCGCGTCAAGCTCGACTTCGTGCGCATTCCCGGCACCGGCAAGCGCGATGGCCTGGCCTACGGTTTCCGCGCCATCTCCCGCCACCTGCCGGACGACCGCGCAGTGGTTGCAGTGATCGATGGCGACACAGTGCTCGCCGAAGGCGTCGTGCTCAAGACCGTGCCGTGGTTCCAGCTGTTCGGCAATGTCGGCGGCCTGACCACCAACGAGTTCTGCGAAGTGCGCGGCGGCTACATCATGAGCGAGTGGCACAAACTGCGATTCGCCCAGCGCCACATCAACATGTGCTCGATGGCCCTGTCCAAGCGCGTGCTGACCATGACCGGGCGGATGTCGGTATTCCGCGCCACTGTGGTGACCAACCCGGACTTCATCGCCGACGTGGAAAGCGACTCGCTGCAACACTGGCGCCTGGGTCGCTTCAAGTTCCTCACCGGTGATGACAAGTCGAGCTGGTTCAGCTTGATGCGGCTGGGCTACGACACGTTCTACGTGCCGGACGCCGCCATTCACACCGTGGAACACCCGCCGGAAAAAAGCTTCATCAAGGCCAGTCGCAAACTGATGTTCCGCTGGTACGGCAACAACCTGCGGCAGAACTCCCGCGCCTTGGGCCTGGGGATGAAACGTCTCGGTCTGTTCACCTCAGTGGTGCTGTTCGACCAGCGTGTGTCGATGTGGACGTCGCTGCTGGGCCTGACCGTCGCGATCATCGCCACCATCAAGTACGGCGCCGCGTTCATCCTGGTTTACCTGCTGTGGATCGGCATTACTCGTCTGATCCTGACCGTGCTTCTGTCTTTGTCCGGTCACACGATCGGCCCGGCCTACCCGGCGATTCTCTATTACAACCAGATCGTCGGCGCGCTGGTGAAGATCTACGTGTTCTTCCGCCTCGACCAACAGTCCTGGACTCGCCAGCCCACTTCCCTGACCCGTGATCTCGCCAGCTTTCAAGGTTGGTTCAACACTTGGTCGTCTCGGACCATGACCTTCTCCGCCGGCAGCATCTTTGTTGCTGTGCTGCTGATGATGGTCTGACCGAACTCGCCTGAATTAACTAGGAAATCGTCCATATGAATACCGCCGTCAACGCCAACGTAGTGCATGAATCAGAAGCCCAGCGCCAGCACGCCCGGGTAAAAATCCCGGCCAAGCTGCGTTTCTACGGTCCTGACCGGACCCCGGTGGAAGCTCGGGTCCTCGACCTCTCCGCTGGCGGCCTGGCCTTCAACGCCGGTCAGCTGCCACTGAAGATCGGCGACAAGTACAAGGCCCGCCTGCAGTTCGTCATCGATAACCTCGGCCTGGCCATGGACGTCGAGCTACTGGTCCGCTCCCACGAGCGCGAAACCGGCCGTACCGGTTGCGAGTTCCAGAACCTCGAACCTCAGGACATTTCCACCCTGCGCCACCTGATCACCTCGCACCTGGCCGGCGACATCGTCAGCATGGGTGAAGTGCTGGCAACCCTGCAGCGCGACAACTTCACCAAGGCGCGCAAGGTCAAGGATGGCGGCCACGGCATGACCGCGTTCGGTCGTCTGCGTGCAGTGACCTTCAGCTTCGCGATTTTCCTCGTCGGTCTGACGGCATTCGGCTTCATTTTCAAGTCGGTGTACGGCATGTACTTCGTCAGCCACGCCCAGGCCGGTCTGGTCAGCGTGGCGGGCATGAACATCACCATGCCGCGCGACGGCACTGTGCAGAGCCTGGTGAAAACCGACGGCGTTGCGGCCAAGGGCGCCCCGTTGGCGACGTTCAGCACCAGCATGCTCGACGTACTCAAGGGCCATCTGGACGATAACCAACTGCAACCGGCCAAGGTTGAAGAGCTGTTCGGCAAACAAATGACCGGCACCCTGACGTCGCCGTGCGATTGCACCGTGGCGCAGCAAATGGTCGCCAACGGCCAGTACGCCAACAAGGGCGACGTGATCTTCCAACTGGTGCCGCGTAACAGTGAAGCCAACGTTGAAGCGCGCTTCTCCTATCGCCAGTTCGGCGATGTGCTTCCAGGCAGCACCGTCAGCTTCCAGATCGCCGGCGAAGACAAAACCCGCAGCGGCACGATCGTCAGCAGCACCAGCCTGAAAAGCGCCGACCTGTCGTCCGACATCCGCGTGCTGATCAAGCCTGACGAGCCGCTGGACAGCAAATTCGCCGGTCGTCCGGTTGAAGTGAACAGCACCCGTGGTCCGAACCTGAACTGGCTGATCGATAAAGCCATGGCCGCCGGTCGTTAAAAACAAGAGGACATGCCCGTGACTAGCCCACTCAGAATCCTGCCAGTCCCGCTGACTCTGGCCATGGCAATTGCCTTGGCCGGATGCGCCGGCCTGCCCGACCAGCGTCTGGCCAACGAAGCCCTCAAGCGCGGTGATACCACGCTGGCGGCGCAGAATTACCAGCAATTGGCAGACCTGGGCTACAGCGAAGCACAGGTTGGCCTGGCCGATATCCAGGTCGACAGCCGTGACCCGGCGCAGATCAAGAAAGCTGAGGCGACTTATCGCGCCGCGGCCAGCGTTTCGCCGCGGGCTCAGGCTCGCCTGGGTCGTCTGCTGGTGGCCAAACCCGGCTCCACCGAAGCCGAACAGCACGAAGCCGAAGGCCTGTTGAAGAAAGCCACTGCCGCAGGCGAAGGCAACACCCTGATCCCGCTGGCCATGCTGTACCTGCAATACCCGCACAGTTTCCCGAACGTCAACGCGCAACAGCAGATCAGCCAATGGCGCGCCGAAGGCAAGCCGGAAGCGGGCCTGGCCCAAGTGCTGCTCTATCGCACCCAGGGCACTTACGACCAGCATCTGGACGAAGTGGAAACGATCTGCAAAGCCGCGTTGAACACCACCGACATCTGCTACGTCGAACTGGCCACGGTCTATCAGAAAAAAGCCCAGCCAGAGAAACAGGCCGAGCTGATCAAGCAAATGCAAGCCGCTCAGGCTCGCGGCGCGGTTTCCGCCCAACGGGTGGACAGCGTGGCCCGCGTACTGGGCGATGCATCCCTGGGCACGACCGACGAGAAAACCGCCCAGTCGTTGCTCGAAGGCATCGCACCCGGCTACCCCGCTTCCTGGGTCAGCCTGGCGCAACTGCTCTACGACTTCCCGGAACTGGGTGACGTAGACATGATGATGAAGTACCTGGACAACGGCCGCGCCGCCGACCAGCCGCGCGCCGAACTGTTGCTGGGCAAGCTCTACTACGAAGGCAAAATGGTGCCGGCCGACGCGAAGGTCGCCGAAGAACACTTCAAGAAAGCCGCCGGCAGAGAAGTGGCCGCCGATTACTACCTCGGCCAGATCTACCGTCGCGGTTACCTGGGCAAGGTCTATTCGCAGAAAGCGCTGGATCACCTGCTCAAGGCTGCGCGTAACGGCCAGAACAGCGCCGACTTCGCCATTGCCCAACTGTTCTCCCAAGGCAAGGGCACCCGGCCCGACCCGCTTAACGCTTATGTCTTCAGCCAATTGGCCAAGGCCCAGAACACCCCGCAAGCCACCGAGCTTGCGCAAACACTCGAAGCCCAACTGCCGCCTGCCCAGCTCGCCGAGGCCCAACGCCTGTTGAAACAAGAACAGGCCGTTCGTGGTGCCTTGAGCCAGAACACGCTGGAACTGCATGCCCTGGAAGAAGAAGACGGCGAGGAATCCCTATGAAGTTGAATCCATTTGTTAAGGCCGGTATTGGCCTGTCTTTCGCCCTCTTGTGGTCGTGCCCGACCCTGGCGGCCCTGACTGAAAGCAAGAACTACGGCCTTGACGTGAAAGTCACCGCCCAGTCCGAAGACGATACTGACCTCGGTACGGCGAGCGGCGGCGACGTTAATGGCGTCGGCCTCGACCTGCGTCCATGGATCTACGGCGAGAGCGGCGCGTGGAGCGGCTACGCCATGGGTCAGGCCGTGACGTCCACCGACATCATCGAGACGGACACGCTGCAACAGTCCGACAGCGACGGCACCCAGGCCACCGACAACGGTGATCGCAAGAGCAAGAAAAACTACCTGGCGATGCGTGAGTTCTGGGTCGGCTACAGCGGCCTTACGCCCTACCCCGGCGAGATTCTCAAGCTCGGTCGCCAGCGTCTGCGCAATGACGATGGCCAATGGCGCGACACCAACATCGAGGCCCTGAACTGGACCTTCGACACCACCCTGTTGCGCGCCAACGCCGGTGTTGCCGAGCGCTTCAGCGAGTACCGCACCGATCTCACAGAACTCGCGCCCAAGGACAAGGATCGCCTGCACGCTTACGCCGATGCGGCGTACCAGTGGAACCCGGGCAACTGGGTCGGCATTCGTGGTCATCACACCCACGATGACGGCAAGCTCGATTACCCGACGCCGGGCGTTGCCGCCGATTCTCTGGACAAGAAAGAGAACGGCGACATCAGCTGGATCGGCCTCACCGCCGACAGCGATGCCTACAACTGGCGCAACACCAACACCGTCAATTACTGGGGCAGCGTCACCGGCATGAGTGGCGACCGCGACACGGTCAACCCGCTGACCGCCGAGGGCACCGCTCCGGCACAAGCCAAAACCAGCGGCAATGTTGATGGCTGGGCCACTGACCTGGGCGTGCGTCTGCGTCTGGATCCGCAATGGCAAGTCGGTGCAGCCTATGCCCGCGCCAGCGCCGATTACGAACAGAACGGCCTGCAAAGCAACCGCTCGAACTACACCGGTACTCGCTCGCGGGTTCACCGTTTCGGCGAGGCTTTCCGTGGCGAAACGAACAACATGCAGAGCGCTACCTTGTTCGGCTCGTGGATGCTCAACGACGAATACGACGCCAGTGTGATCTACCACAAATTCTGGCGCGTCGACGGCAACAAGCCGGTCGGCAGCAACGGCATCAACGCCGTCCAGAATGACACCGACGATGTGACCGGCGCGATTCTTTCCAGCACGTCCCTGCCGCTGGAAGATGGCAACAAAGACCTCGGCCAGGAAATGGACGTGGTCGTCACCAAGTACTTCAAGCAAGGCCTGCTGCCCGCCTCCTTGAGCCAGTCGATCGATGAGCCTTCGGCCCTGGTGCGGTTGCGTGGCGGTGTGTTCAAGCCCGGCGATGCGTATGGCAAAGGCGTCGACTCGTACATGCACCGCGCGTTTGTCGACGTGATCTGGCGCTTCTGATGCGAACCGCTAAGGGAGTTCCTGACATGAACAGTCCGAAGAGAGGCTCGATAACCTTGCTGGCCGGCGCGATGTTGCTGGCCAGCACGGCAGTCTTCGCCGCAGTGGAGCCGGCCTCGCCCGTTCAAAAAGGGCAACCGGCGACCATTGCAAAAGGCTTGCAACAGGCCAGGACCTACACCGTCAGCAGCGCACCGACCGCGCCGCTGGAGCTGGCCAAGCCGAAACTGCCGGACACCTCCGGCTACACCGCCGAAGCCATCGCCGCGAAAATCGTGCGCACCATGCCCGGCAAAATCAGCGTGCGCCGGATGATGCAGGAAAATGCCCTGAAGGACTTCATCGGCGGCGATAACAAGATGGCTGAATGGGTGGTGCGTCAGCACGGCATCCCGCAGGCCATCTTCATTGATGACGGCTATATGAACCTCAAGGATCTGGCCAAGAAAGTGCCCAAGCAGTACTTCAGCGAAACCTCGCCGGGCGTGTTCCTGGCGAAGTTGCCGATCGTGGTGGGTAACAAGGGCATTCTGGAAATCGACAAGCAGACCCAGGAACTGCGCCTGTCTCAGGAGGCCGGTTCGTTCCTGGTCAACGACGGTCAGCTGTTCGTGCGTGATACCAAAATCACCGGTTGGAGTGAGAAGGCAAACGGTCCGGCGATGTTCAAGTCGGCGAAGGAATTCCGTCCGTTCATGTTGTCCTGGGGTGGCACCGAGACTTACATCGCCAACAGCAAGATCGCCAGTTTCGGTTATGCCAACAGTAAGTCCTACGGCGTGAGTATTTCCCAGTACACGCCGAACATGGCCAAGGTGCTCAAGCGTCCTGACCCAAGCGGCTGGATCATCGATTCCGAGTTCTCGGATATGTGGTACGGCTTCTACTGCTACGAAACCCGTGACTTTGTGGTCAAGGGCAACACCTACAAAGACAACATCGTCTACGGCATCGACCCGCATGACCGTTCCCACGGTCTGATCATCGCGGACAACACCGTTTACGGGACCAAGAAGAAGCACGGGATCATTATTTCCCGTGAGGTCAACGACAGCTTCATCTTCAACAACCGCAGCTACGACAACAAGTTGTCGGGCCTGGTGATCGACCGTAACAGCGTTAACAACCTGATCGCCTACAACGAGATTTACAAGAACCACACCGACGGCATCACCCTCTACGAGAGTGGCGACAACCTGCTGTGGGGCAACAAGGTGATCAGCAACCGTCGTCACGGCATCCGGATTCGTAACAGCGTGAACATCCGCCTCTACGAAAACCTGTCCATGGCCAACGGGCTGACCGGTGTCTACGGCCACATCAAGGACCTGAGCGACACCGACCGTGACATCAAGCTCGACCCGTTCGACGCCCAGGTGTCGCTGATCATCGTCGGTGGCGAACTGGCCGGCAACGGCAGCGGCCCGCTGTCCATCGACTCGCCACTAAGCGTCGAGTTGTATCGCGTGTCCATGCTCGCGCCGACCAAATCCAGCGGCATCAGCTTCAACGGAATTCTTGGCGAGCGCCAGGATGAAATTCTCGACCTGCTGGTGCGCCAGCAGAAAGCCGTGCTGATCGACCCTGTCGAACGCCAGACCGAAATGCGGGACTGAGGATAATTTTATGCACCCACACTTGATCAAATTACTCAGCCTGTCGGCCCTGACCGCCGGCATTCTCGCGGCCAGCGCCGGTGCTCGTGCCGATGAAGCCAAAGCACCTGCCTTCAGCGCCGAACCGTGCTGCAACCTGTGCCCGGCAGCGCACGACGCGAAAAACTACACCACGCGTTACCAGCAGAACTTCACCACGCTGGTGCAGGCCCAGGGCGATTGGCTATTCCGTACGCAAGAAGACTTGCGCACCGAGTTCGACACCACACCCGCCGGCTACAAACGCATGAAAGAACTGCACGATGCGTTCAAGAGCAAAGGCGTGGAACTGGTCATCGTCTACCAGCCGACCCGTGGTCTGGTGAACCGCAACAAACTCAACCCGGAAGAAAAGGCCAAGTACGATTTCGACAAGGCCCTGAAGAACTACAAGACCATGCTCGGGCGTTTCGCCGCCATGGGCTACACCGTGCCGGACCTGTCGCCGCTGACCAACGAGTCGCTGCCTGACACCCTGCCGGCCCACGATTTCTACTTCCAGGGCGACCAACACTGGACGCCGTATGGCGCCCAGCGCACGGCGAAAATCGTCGGTGAGCAAATCAAGAAAATGCCGGCCTTTGCCGACGTGCCGAAACGCGAATTCGAGAGCCATAAGTCGGGTCGCATGGGCAAGACCGGAACGTTACACAACATGGCTGGTCAACTCTGTGGCACCAGCTACGCGGTCCAGTACATGGATCAGTTCACCACCGAGCCGAAAGGCGAAGCAGCTGATGGCGATCTGTTCAGTGACTCCGGCAATCCGGAAGTTACCCTGGTTGGCACCAGCCACAGTGGCAAGAACTACAACTTCGCCGGTTTCCTCGAAGAGGCCATCGGCGCCGACATCCTCAACGTGGCGTTCCCCGGTGGTGGCCTGGAAGGTTCGATGCTGCAGTACCTGGGCAGCGAAGAGTTCCAGACCAAGCCGCCGAAGATTCTGATCTGGGAATTCTCGCCGCTCTATCGCCTCGACCAGGAAACCATCTACCGCCAGATGATGGCGCTGCTGGACAACGGTTGCGAAGGAAAGGATGCGCAGATGACCGGCAGCACCACGTTGAAACCGGGCAAGAACGAATTGATGGTCAACAGCAAGAACCTGAACCTGCAAAACAGCAGCCACCAGGTTGATATCCGCTTCGCCGATCCGTCGGTGAAAACTCTGCAAGCCACCCTCTGGTACATGAACGGTCGCCACGAGGACATCAAGATCGAAAAACCGGAAACCTCCGACACCGACGGGCGTTTCGCCTTTGAGTTGCGCACGGACGAAGACTGGGCCTCGCAGAATCTGCTGGCCGTCGAAATCCAGGGCCCTGAAGCAGGTGCCGCGCCACAGAAAGTCGAAGCGAAAATCTGCAAACGCAACGTGTTCCCTGGCGCTGGGCAGCGTACCGCTCAGACCGGGCAATGAGGCAACTATGCAAACCCGAACTTTGAAAAGATTGATCGCACCGTCCCTGTTGAGCCTGGCCATGTTTGCCGGTGCCACCCAGGCCGCCGCGCCACTGCGCCCTCCACAGGGGTACTTCGCGCCGATTGAAAAAGTCAAAACCGGCGACAAGAGCGAAGGCTGTGATGCGATGCCGACGCCGTACACCGGCTCGCTGCAATTTCGCAGCAAATATGAAGGTTCCGACAAGGCCCGTTCGACCCTGAACGAGGCATCGGAAAAAGCCTTCCGTGACACCACGGCCGACATCACCAAGATTGAGCGCGGCACCAGCAAGCGCGTAATGCAGTACATGCGTGACGGTCGTCCGGAACAGCTGGAATGCACCCTGAATTGGTTGACCGCCTGGGCCAAGGCCGATGCGTTGATGTCCAAGGACTTCAACCACACCGGCAAGTCCATGCGCAAATGGGCATTGGGCAGCATGGCGTCGTCCTATATCCGCCTGAAGTTCTCCGACTCGCATCCATTGGCGAACCACCAGCAAGAGTCGCAGTTGATTGAAGCCTGGTTCAGCAAAATGGCTGATCAGGTGGTCAGCGATTGGGACAACCTGCCGCTGGATAAAACCAACAACCACTCGTACTGGTCCGCCTGGTCGGTGATGGCAACGTCCATCGCCACCAACCGCCGCGACCTGTTCGACTGGTCGGTGAAGGAATTCAAGGTCGGCGCCAATCAAATCGACGCCCAGGGTTTCCTGCCTAACGAGCTCAAGCGCCAGCAACGCGCCCTCGCCTACCACAACTACGCCCTGCCGCCGCTCGCGATGATCGCCAGTTTCGCTCAGGTCAACGGTGTGGACTTGCGTCAGGAAAACAACGGCGCGCTCAAACGCTTGGGTGATCGAGTGCTCGCGGGTGTCGAAGACCCGGAAGAATTCGAGAAGAAGAACGGTAAGGAACAGGACATGACCGACCTGAAAATCGACTCTAAATTCGCCTGGCTCGAACCGTTCTGCTCGCTCTACACCTGCTCGCCGGATGTGCTTGAGAAAAAGCACGAGATGCAGCCGTTCAAGACCTTCCGCCTCGGTGGTGACCTGACCAAGGTCTACGACCCGGCGAACGAGAAGGGCAAAAAAGGCTCCTGAAGGCACATATAAAACCTGTGGGAGCGAGCTTGCTCGCGATGACTGAGTGTCAGTCGACATCGATGTGAATGTCAGACCGCTATCGCGAGCAAGCTCGCTCCCACAGGGGTCAGTGTCGAGTTTGAGTTTTGTGTGTTACGCCCTCCGGTTTTCGGTGGGGGGTTTGGGGGGGCTGCGGCCCTTGACTGTTGGTTAAACATGGAGAGACCGGGATGGTATTTTCATCCAACGTGTTCCTGTTTTTGTTCTTGCCGATCTTTCTCGGCATGTACTACTTAAGCGGAATACGCTATCGCAACCTGCTGCTGCTGATCGCCAGCTACGTGTTCTATGCCTGGTGGCGTGTGGACTTCCTTGCGCTGTTCGCAGCCGTCACCCTATGGAACTACTGGATCGGCCTAAAAGTCGGTGCCGCCGGCGTTCGGACCAAACCGGCACAACGCTGGTTGCTCCTGGGCGTGGGCGTCGACCTGTGCATTCTCGGCTACTTCAAGTACGCCAACTTCGGCGTCGACAGCATCAACGCGATGATGACCTCCGTCGGTCTGTCGCCGTTCATCCTGACCCACGTGCTGTTGCCGATCGGGATCTCGTTCTACATCTTCGAGTCCATCAGCTACATCATCGACGTCTATCGTGGTGACACGCCGGCGACCCGCAACCTGATCGACTTTGCCGCTTTCGTGGCGATCTTCCCGCACCTGATCGCCGGTCCGGTGTTGCGCTTCCGCGATCTTGCCGACCAGTTCAACAACCGCACCCACACCCTCGACAAGTTCTCCGAAGGTGCGACGCGATTCATGCAGGGCTTCATCAAGAAGGTCTTCATCGCCGACACCCTGGCGGTCGTGGCCGACCATTGCTTCGCCTTGCAGAACCCGACCACGGGCGATGCCTGGCTCGGCGCGCTGGCCTACACCGCGCAGCTGTATTTCGACTTCTCCGGTTACAGCGACATGGCAATCGGTCTGGGCTTGATGATGGGTTTCCGCTTCATGGAAAACTTCAAACAGCCGTACATCAGCCAGTCGATTACCGAGTTCTGGCGTCGCTGGCACATCAGCCTTTCCACCTGGTTGCGTGATTACCTGTACATCACGCTGGGCGGTAACCGTAAAGGTACGCTGATGACCTATCGCAACCTGTTCCTGACCATGCTGCTCGGTGGTCTGTGGCACGGCGCGAACATCACGTACATCATCTGGGGCGCCTGGCACGGCATGTGGCTGGCGATCGAAAAAGCCCTCGGCCTGAATACGTCGCCGCGCAGCATCAACCCGATCCGCTGGGCGCTGACCTTCCTGCTCGTGGTCATGGGCTGGGTGATCTTCCGCTCGGAAAACCTGCACGTTGCCGGTCGTATGTACGGCGCGATGTTCAGCTTCGGCGAATGGTCGCTGTCGGAACTCAACGCGGCCAGCCTCACCGGCCTGCAAGTGGCGACCCTGGTGGTGGCTTACATGACCCTGGCGTTCTTCGGCATTCGTGACTTCTACAGCAACCTGCCGCCTGAGAAGACCAAGCCTGTTGTGAACGTCGAGGCCGATGGCCCGGCTGCCGCGACCCCTGGAATGATCAAAGCCGTACCGGGCGACAACCCGGGCAGCATCCACGAGCCTGGCTACACCGTCGGCACTGAAGCGACTGTGCAACCGGCCTACTGGACGGCGGACTGGTCTCGTTACGTGATGCGCACGCTGGTACTGGTGCTGTTCATCGCCTCGATTTTCAAACTCTCGGCGCAAAGCTTCTCGCCGTTCCTTTACTTCCAGTTCTGAGGGATCTGACTATGACCCGCTCATTACGCATCCTCTACATCAGCCTGTTCATGGTGACGCTGTTGGTCCTGGGCCTGTGGTCCACGCGCAGTTTCTTCGGTTTCAGCACCTCTGCCGAAACGACGGTGCTCAACGGCCGCTGGACCAAAGCCGTGGAAACGCATTACGACGACGAGTTCCCGATCAAGCGCCTGGGCACCAACCTTTGGGCTGCGCTGGATTTCAAACTGTTCAACGAAGGTCGTCCGGGCGTCGTGCTCGGCCGCGATCAGTGGTTGTACAGCGATGAGGAATTCAACCCGATCGTCAACGAAGAGCTGAACCTGCAAGGCAACTACGCGCTGGTTGAAGGCGTACGCCAGGAATTGAAGGCGAAAGGCGTGAAACTGGTCATGGCGATCGTGCCGGCCAAGACTCGCCTGTACCCGGAACACCTGGGTGAAGTGAAGCCTTCGAGCATCCACGCCAACCTCTATGAGGACTTCCACGCTCGTGTGGCGGCCAACAAGATCCTCGCTCCCGACCTGTTCGGCCCGATGCTGAAAGCCAAGCTGAACGGTCAGCAAGTGTTCCTGCGCACCGACACTCACTGGACCCCGGAAGGCGCGCAAATCGCTGCCGAGACCCTGGCCAAAACCATCGCCGAAAAAACCCCGCTGAGCGGCGAGCCGCAACACTTCGTCACTGAACCTGCGGAGAAGGTGACTCACAAGGGCGACCTGCGGTTGTTCCTGCCGCTGGACCCGCTGTTCGAAAACCTGATGCCCAAGCCTGAGCCGTTGCAGAAGCGCAACACCGTTGCGGCACAAGACCAGCCGGCCGGTGATGACGCCCTGTTCGCCAACACTGAAGTGCCGGTGGCCCTGATCGGTACCAGCTACAGCGCCAACCCCAACTGGAACTTCGTCGGTGCGCTGAAACAAGCGCTGAACAGCGACGTGGTCAATTACGCCGAAGACGGCCACGGCCCGATTCTGCCGATGCTCAGCTATCTGAAAAGTGATGCTTTCAAGAACAGCCCACCACAGGTGCTGATCTGGGAGTTTCCTGAACGTTATCTGCCTGTGAACAACGAAATCGGTGACGCCGACCCGCAGTGGGTCGCAGAGCTCAAAGCTGCCGGCGTAAACCAACAAAACGTTGCAATAAACAACCCTAAATCCGAGACGCCCGACCGGGCGCAAAACTGAAAGAGAGAGGTACTACCATGACTTTCACTACTACTCCTCGCCGTCTCGCCGCTCGCTCCTTAAAAGCAGTCGCACTCGTCGCTGGCATGAGCGTTCTGTCGATGTCCGCCTTCGCTGGCGACGCCGCGCTCTACGGCCCGACCGCACCGAAAGGCTCAAGCTTCGTGCGTGTCTACAACGCCGGTAACGCTGAAGTCAGCGCCACCGTCGGCACCACCAACCTGGCCGAAGTCGCGCCGCTGTCCAGCACTGACTTCAGCTTCATGCCAGGCGGCGACTATAGCGCCAAGGTCGGTAGCCAGTCCCTGCCGGTGAAACTGGCCGGTGATCACTATTACACCCTGGTCAACAACGCCAGCGGCGCACCGCAACTGATCGAAGAGCCGCCGTTCAAGAACAAGCAGAAATCCCTGGTCCGCGTGCAGAACCTCAGCGACAAGGCCCTGACCCTGAAAACCGCTGACGGCAAGACCGAAGTGGTCCCGACCGTGGCCGCCAAGGGCCGTGGCGAACGTGAAATCAACCCGGTCAAAGTCAGCCTGGCGCTATACGATGGCGACAAGAAAGTCGGCGACGTGAAACCGGTTGCCCTGGAACGCGGTGAAGCCGCCGTGCTGTATGTCACCGGCACCGGCAGCAGCCTGGCGCCAGTCTGGGTAAAACGCCCGGTTTCGACGCGCTAATCATTTTGTCAGGACGGTGATCCCTGTAGCAGCTGGCGAAGCCTGCGTCCGGCTGCGCAGCAGTCGTAATCCAAGCAATTCGGTCTTTCTGAATGACCGCATTGTCTGGATTCACGACGGCTACGCCGCCGAACGCAGCCTCGCAGGCTCGGCAGCTGCTACAGGTGAATCGACCTGACCACGGAATAAGAACAAGAGTGAAACGACAGAACGCAGTAGCTCTGACCCATACGATTTTCAAGGAGTAACAACATGATTCCGGTGATCTTGTCAGGTGGTAGTGGCTCACGTCTTTGGCCGCTTTCGCGTAAGCAATTCCCTAAGCAGTTTCTCGCCCTGACCGGCGAACAAACATTGTTCCAGCAAACCCTGGAACGCCTGGTGTTCGAAGGCATGGACACCCCCATCGTGGTCTGCAACAAGGAACACCGTTTCATCGTCAACGAGCAACTGGCCGCCCGTAAACTGGACGTGCAGCGCATCCTGATGGAACCGTTCGGCCGCAACACCGCGCCAGCCGTGGCCTTGACCGCACTGATGCTGGTCAACGAAGGTCGCGACGAATTGATGTTGGTGCTGCCAGCCGACCACGTGCTGGAAGATCAGAAAGCCCTGCAACGCGCGCTGGCCCTGGCCACGGTCGCTGCAGAAAACGGCGAAATGGTGCTGTTCGGCGTACCGGCCACCAAACCGGAAACCGGCTACGGCTACATCAAGTCGGCCAATGATTCGCTGCTGCCCGAAGGTGTCAGCCGCGTCTCGCACTTCGTCGAAAAACCGGACGTGAAGCGCGCCACCGAGTTCGTCGAGTCCGGCGGTTACTTCTGGAACAGCGGCATGTTCCTGTTCCGTGCCAGCCGTTTCCTGGAAGAGCTGAAAAAACACGATCCGGACATCTATGACACCTGCGTGCTGACCCTGGAACGCAGCGAGCAGGATGCCGACACGGTCGACATCGACTCCGCCACCTTCGCTTGCTGCCCGGACAATTCCATCGACTACTCGGTGATGGAAAAAACCCAGCGCGCCTGCGTTGTACCGCTGACCGCGGGCTGGAGCGATGTCGGCTGCTGGGCGTCGTTGTGGGAAGTGAATGAAAAAGACGCCAACGGCAACGTAACCAAAGGCGATGTGGTCATCCAGGACAGCAAAAACTGCATGATCCACGGCAACGGCAAACTGGTGTCGGTGATCGGCCTGGAAAACATCGTGGTCGTCGAAACCAAGGACGCCATGATGATCGCCCACAAGGACAAGGTCCAAGGCGTGAAACAGATGGTCAACACCCTCAACGAGCAGGGTCGCAGCGAAACCCAGACCCACTGCGAAGTCTATCGTCCATGGGGCTCCTACGACTCGGTGGACATGGGCGGTCGCTTCCAGGTCAAGCGCATCTCGGTCAAACCGGGCGCATGCCTGTCGCTGCAGATGCACCATCACCGCGCCGAACACTGGATCGTGGTCAGCGGCACCGCTGAAGTGACCTGCGACGAAAACGTGTTCCTGCTCACTGAAAACCAGTCGACCTACATCCCGATCGCCTCGGTCCACCGCTTGCGCAATCCGGGCAAGATCTCGCTGGAAATCATCGAAGTGCAGTCGGGCAGCTACCTGGGCGAAGACGATATCGAGCGGTTTGAAGATATTTACGGTCGCTCTACCCCGATCGAACGCGGCGTGTCGGTGAAAACCATCGCGCGGTGATTGATCTGTAACACAAGAAGCCCCCGCCCGACCCGCTGCGTTTCCCTATCCGCAGCGGGTTGGGTGGGGGCTTTTTTTGCCTGGATTTTCGCTGCCTGACAGGGCCCATCGCGAGCAAGCTCGCTCCCACATTGAAATGCGATCAACTGTGGGAGCGAGCTTGCTCGCGATGAGGCCCGCAATGACGCTGAAGATCTAATGCCCCATCGCCAACCGCACCTACGCTTAGGTAGGATGACCGTCTCCCTTCCCGAGGTTTGCGTCATGTTCATCGGCGTCCTGCTGGTCATTACCTGGCTGATCCTTTTGCTGCGCTACCCGGCAAAAGCCTTGCCCGTCTCTGTGGCAGCCGCTATCGGGTTGGGTGTGGTGGCAACGTGGGTGATCTGGATGGACAACCGCGAGGTCAAGCAACTGGCGCGCCTGGAGTTGCGCATCACCTACGCGCCCGAACACTGCCCGGCGGACCGGCCGTTGCATCTGACAATGAACAACGGCAACGACGTGCCACTGACCGAGTTACGTTGGCGCGTCGCCGCGTATGCGCCGGGCGATACGGTGAATCTGGCCGACAATCAATATGCCGCCCCGCGCTATCGCGGCCCCGGCGAACTGCAGGCCGGCGCGAACTGGGAAGACTGTTTGCCCCTGCCGCCGCTGCGCCCTGGCTATCGCCCGCAAACACTGGAGTTTCGCGCAGAGCGTTTGCAGGGTAGTTTCTCCGACTAATTCTCTTCCTCTTTTTGCACAAGGACCGCGCCATGCCCGTTGCGTTGATTACCGGTTGTTCCAGCGGCATTGGCCGCGCCCTCGCTGATGTTTTCAAAAATGCCGGATACGACGTCTGGGCCAGCGCCCGCAAGACTGAAGACGTGGCGGCCCTGGCCGCTGCCGGGTTCACTGCCGTGCAACTGGACGTCAACGACGGTGCAGCACTCGAACACTTGAGCGAGCGCATAAACCAGCAACATGGCGGCCTCGACGTGCTGATCAATAACGCAGGTTACGGCGCCATGGGGCCGTTGCTCGACGGCGGTGTGCCGGCCATGCAGCGGCAATTCGAAACCAATGTGTTCGCCATCGTCGGCGTCACCCGCGCCTTGTTCCCGGTGCTGCGTCGCGCCAAGGGTCTGGTGGTGAACATCGGCAGCGTGTCCGGGGTTTTGGTCACGCCATTCGCCGGCGCCTACTGCGCCTCGAAAGCGGCGGTGCATGCCTTGACCGATGCGTTGCGCATGGAACTGGCGCCGTTTGGCGTGCGGGTCATGGAAGTCCAGCCGGGCGCCATCGCTTCCAGTTTTGCCAAGAATGCCGGCCATGAGGCGGAGCAGCTGATTACCGAACAATCGCCGTGGTTTCCACTGCGTGAAGGCATTCGCGCACGGGCCAAGGCCTCCCAGGACAACCCGACCCCGGCCAGTGAATTTGCTGCCGGATTGCTCAAGGCCGTGCAGCAGAGCAAACCACCGCGCCTGATTCGTCTGGGCAATGGCAGTCGGGCGTTGCCGTTGCTGGCGGGGTTGTTGCCCAAAGGGCTGCTGGAGGCGGGGTTGATGAAGCGGTTCGGACTGAAGGGGCAACTTCCATGACTGACTACACCGAATACTTTGACGAGGTGATCCAGGCCCACGTCGCCATCGAGCAATGGTTGGCCGAGGAACAGGACGAGCCGGCGCTTGAACAATTACTGACGCGTTTTTCGCCGCAGTTTTCCATGGTCTCGCCGTTGGGGCGGGTGCTGGATTTCGACGCGTTGAGCGAATTGTTTTTGATGGCAGGCGGGAAGAAGCTCGGGTTCAGAATTGAGCTCAGCGAGTTGCGCGGCATTACCTGGCACGATGGTGGCGCGACGGTGAGTTATCGCGAGCAGCAGACCGATGCGACGGGGTTGCACTCTGATCGACGGTCAACGGTGGTGTTTGAGAAGCAGGCGGATGGCAAGGTAGTTTGGCGGCATTTGCATGAGACGTTTTGCAACTGAAGCGCCCCAAAAGATCGCAGCCTTCGGCAGCTCCTACAGAGATTGCGATTCCCTGTAGGAGCTGCCGAAGGCTGCGATCTTTTGATCTTGCGGTTACTGCTTAACCACCACCGTGCAAGTAATCCCCGCCGCCAACAGCACACCCTCCGGCACTTCATCAATGTGAATCCGCACCGGCACCCGCTGCGCCAAACGGACCCAGTTAAAGGTCGGGTTCACATCTGCAATCAGCTCGCGGCTCTGCGGGTTATCACGGTCGTAGATGCCGCGAGAAATGCTTTCCACATGCCCCTTCAACACTTCCCCACTCATCAGCTGCATGTCGGCTTTATCGCCGACCCGCACGTGGGGCAATTTGGTTTCTTCGAAGAAGCCGTAGACCCAGAACGAGTTCATGTCGACCACGGCCATTTTCGCTTCGCCGATGCGCGCGTAGTCGCCGCGATGGACGTTGAGGTTGGTGACATAGCCGTCCACCGCTGCGCGGACCTCGGTGCGTTTGAGGTTCAGTTCGGCGGCTTCGAGCTGCGCCTGAGCATGCTGGTAATCGGCTAACGCCGAGTCGGCGATGTTGCTGGCGTCGTCGCGGTTTTCCCTGGAGATCACCAGGTTGTCCATGTCAGCGCGGCGGTGGGCGTTGACCTTGCGCATCTCCCACGTCGACTTGCGCGAGGCCACCAGCGCCTGTGCCTGTTTGACCGCAATGCGGTAGTGCTCGGGGTCGATCCGCATCAGCAAATCGCCCTTCTTCACCTGTTGATTGTCGCGCACCGGCACGTCCACCACTTCCCCGGTGACGTCGGCGGCGACGTTGATGATGTCGGCGCGCACCCGGCCGTCGCGGGTCCATGGCGTGTCCATGTAATGCACCCACAGGGTCCGGCCGATCCACATCGCAAGGGCCAGCACCAGCAGGGTCGCAAGCAGGCTGAAAAGCTTTTTCATCAGGGCCTTCTTCAGTGATAGAGAGTCAGTGATAGAGAGTCAACGGTAAACAGTCAGCGCCAAGGCGCCGAACAGACAGGTAAACAGACTCAGGCGCAGCAGCGCCGGGTGCCAGAAGAAGCGGTACAGATCGAATCCGGACAGGAACCGATCAAGTGCCCAGGCCAGCGCCGCCGCGACGAAAAACATCAGGGTCATGGTCGGCATGTACACGCCGTGGAAGGCGATTTCACGAGGCATGTTCAAGTCCTTGGGGCCTGGCGGTAGTGTTGGCATTTATGTAGCCGGCGAGCGGTGATTGCGGGTCCAGCAACGAAGTGCGGATGAAGTGCAAATAGCTCTTCACCCGACGCAAGGCCGAGGTGTCGAAGTGCGGCGCGAAAGGTTCATCGGTGGCTTGCACGCGGCTGATCGCGTGATCGACGGCGATCAATCCACGCTCCAGATTGCTCTGGCTCGGTTGCAGAAACAGCCGCACCAGCGAGCGTCCCATCACCCGGATCGCCTGACGCCACGGTTGGGATTCGGCATAGGCCGGATGCACCGGCAGGATCGCCTGTTCCTTGCGTAACTCGATGATCGCGTGGCCGACTTCCAGCACCACGAACATCCAGCGCAGCAAGTCCCGTTGCACCTGCGGCTGCCCTGCCGCGAGACCGTAGGCCTGATGCAGCAAGTCCCGCGTACTGCTTTCGAAACTCGACGCCAAACCCTTGAGTTTGCCGCTGATGGCGTACACCACTTGCCCGCGTAAATCCTGCTCCAGCCGACGCCACAACCAGCGGCTGTTGGGCGGCAGAATGATCGCCCCGGCCGCCGCGCACACCAGCATGCCAAGCACCATGGCGATGTAATCGTTGATGAAGGC
This sequence comes from Pseudomonas rossensis, assembly GCF_039888995.1. NCBI lineage: Bacteria > Pseudomonadati > Pseudomonadota > Gammaproteobacteria > Pseudomonadales > Pseudomonadaceae > Pseudomonas > Pseudomonas rossensis. The sequence goes on from NZ_JBBWCB010000019.1 coordinate 51,169, forward strand.
GTAAGGGTTGTAAACGGTGAGGTTGTCCGGCACTGAACCGGTGCTGAAGAAGATCAGCAAACCGAGACCGACACCGGCGTATTGCGGCCGCGAAGTGAGGAACGAACCGAGCACGATCACCGGCGCGAGCATCACGCAGAGCAACGCAAAGCCGTCGATCCACGGGAAGATGAAAAACATCTCGACGAAGCCGATCAGGGCCCCGAGGAGCGTCCCGCAAGCCATCTGAAACGCCATGCGTTTTGGATTCGGTGTCGCCGCTGAAAGGCCCACGGTCGCGGCGGCGATCAGCGTCATCGTCGCCCCGCTCGGCCACGCGGTGGCGACCCAATAGCTGCCCAGAACTACCAGAATGAACGCCGCGCGAATCCCCGAGGCGGCCGATGCCATCCAGTTGGTTTGCGGGGTGAACGGCTCATCCCATTGCTCGCGCGCATGGCTGTGATCGGCCAGCGACGCATGGGTCTGTGCATAACTGTGCAAGTCGTCGACGAAGCGATAGAGCAGTTCATACGCGGTATGAAAATCCAGCTGCTCGGCGTCGCTCGGATCGCTCTCCTGAAAAGTCGCCCGCAAGCTGCGAACGCGCGCCGGCAAATCTTCTTTATAGGCGGTCAACGCGATCACCAGACGCCCTGCATCAGCGTTGGTCAGGGCGCGGCCGCTGAAGCCGTCGAGCAGTTCCGCGAGGTCCTGCAAACCCGGTTTGATCGCCGCAACCACGTGATCGGTGCCGCTGCTGCGCAAGCGTTCGAGCAACTGGTGCAAGGCGTTGAAACGGGTGGTGATGCCCATGAATTCGCTGTTCAGTCGACTGAGCCGACCGTTGCGCCGACGCATGTGCGGGTCTTCGAAAACGGTGACGCTGCGCAGCCCTTCCAATCCGACAGCCTCGGCGATGAAGCGCACGTTGCTCGCCTCGAAAGCCTCCCGTTTACTGCGACCACGCAAGCCATCGGTGACGAATAGCGCGAACACGCCGAAGCGCTGATACAAGGCGTTGCGCATGGCGGCGCTGGCGGATTGCGGCAGGATCGCGGCGCTGACCAGCGTGGAGCAAATAATTCCCAGGGAGATTTCCAGCACCCGCCACACGGCAGCCATGAACGCGCCGTCCGGGTGCGCCAGTGCGGGCAAACCAACCATCGCGGCGGTGTACCCGGCGAGCACGAAACCATAGGCGCGGAAGTTGCGATAGCGCGCCGCGCCCGCCGAACAGATGCCCACCCAGATCGCCAGCGAACCGAGGAACAACTCGGTGTTCTGCGCAAACAAGGCAATCAACGCGACCATCACCGCCGAGCCGGCCAATGTCCCAAGAAAACGATAGAAACTCTTGGCCAGCACGTGGCCGCTTTGCGGTTGCATGACGATGAACACGGTGATCATCGCCGTGCGCGGTTGCGGCAACTCCAGGCGCATGGCCAGCCACAGCGTCAGGAACGCCGCGAACAGCACCTTGAAAATGTAGACCCAGGTCACGCCATCGCTGCGCGCCCAGTCGAAGAAACCCCGGCGCCATTCAAGGGAATACAGCCAGCGCAAAGGTGCGGGCAAGGGAGTCATGAAATCCTGCTCATTGATATTCAGTCAGGCTGGGAACCTGTGGGAGCGAGCTTGCTCGCGATAGCGGAGTGTCAGGCGACACAAGCATTGACTGACACGCCCTCATCGCGAGCAAGCTCGCTCCCACAGGGTCCGTGCTCACTTCGAGATGCTCTTAAGAAGAGTCGGGGTTTTCGGTACAGCGGTCTGACTGTCTTTCGGCACATCGTCGCCCGCGCCCAGTCCGCCGCCGAGCGCCGTCACCAGTTCAGCGTGAGCACTGAGGCGTGCGGCCTGAACCTGCTGCTGAACCTGCTGCTGTTTGAACAACAAGGTCTGGGCATTGAGCACATTGAGGTAATCGGTGAGGCCGCGCTGGTAGGCGATCATCGCGATGTCGTAAGTCTTCTGGGCCGTGGCCACCGACTCGGCAGCGAAGGCCTGCTGCTTGTCCATGGATTCGCGGCGGATCAACTGGTCGGAGATGTTTTTCAGCGCGTTGACCAGCGTCTGGTTGTACTTGGCCACGGCGATGTCGTAACCGGCCGAGGCTTCGCCCAGCTCCGAGCGCAAACGGCCGCCGTCGAAGATCGGCAACGAGATGGCCGGGCCGACGCTGTAGTTGAGCTTCTTGCCGGTCAAAAACTCCAGCGCCCCACCGCCGGTGGCCATGTAGCCGAGGCTGCCGACCAGGTCGACGTTGGGGTAGAACCCGGCGTGCGCGACATCAATACCCCGTGCCTGGGCCGCCACTTGCCAACGACTGGCGACTACGTCCGGGCGTTGACCGAGCAGCTGCGCGGGCAACGACGACGGCAGTTTCAGCGCTGCGCCTAACGACAACGTTGGCCGCTGCAACTGCGCGCCCTCCCCCGGACCAAAACCTGCCAAGGCTGCGAGTTGATTGCGACTCAGGGCGATTTCTTCGTCCAGTGCATCGATCTGGCGGTGAGTTTCCGGCAGCGGCGTTTCAGCCTGACTGACTTCGAAATGGGTGCCGATGCCACCGTTCAGGCGCTTCTGCGCGAGGTCGAGAATTTGCTGCTGCTGTTTCAAGGTCGCCTCGACGATGTCCCGTTGCGCGTAATGCAACGACAGCTCGATGTAGGCGCGCACGATGTTGTTCTGCAATTCGAGCTGAGCCAGACGCGCTTCGGCGGCGCTCATGTGCGCCATGTCCACGGCGCGCTCGGTGGCGTTGCTTTCGCGCCCCCAAAGGTCAAGGGCGTAGCTGAAGCCCAGCGCGGCGTTGTTGTCCCAGGTGGTGGTGTTGGCCAACTCGCCCGGCCCGTAGAACTGATCGGTAGGCCAGTTGTGGCGTTTGAGAGTGGATTCGCCATTGATCTGCAGCGACTCGGCGGACTCGGCGATCCCGGCCATGGATTTGGCCTGACGCACTCGCGCCGCCGCCATGGCCATGGTCGGGCTGCCTTGCAGGGCGAGGTCGATCCAGCGGTTCAATTGCGGGTCGCCATAGGCCTGCCACCATTGCGCGGTGGGCCAGTGAGCGTCCTGTGCAGCGTTGTGGATGGCTTCGTCGGTGGTCAATGAATTGGCCTCCAACGCCTTGCCCTGCGGGGCAATACCTCCGGTACCGATGCAGCCGCTGATTGCCAGGGTTAAAGCCAAAACACTGAGCGTCTGAAGCGCTCTGTTGATGCGACGCGGCACTGCTGCGATTTCCTGAGGTGAGATAGATCCCCTGTAGGAGCTGTCGAGTGAAACGAGGCTGCGATCTTTTGATGTTGCCTTTAAAAGCGAAGATCAAAAGATCGCAGCCTCGTTTCACTCGGCAGCTCCTACAGAGGTGGGCGCAATTCTAGGGGTCGGCTTTGTTGGCGATAAGCTGGGAATCCTGTGAATCTTTGTTACCGTTAACGCGATAATCAGTTAGTCCATCTTTAGTCGCCTGTAGAAAGTCAGCAACTTCGTGTCACAATTTGCCATTCGCCTAGAGAGCACCCCATGGACACTTTGCAAAACATGCGCGCCTTCAGTTACGTGGCCGAGGCCGGCAGCTTCACCGCCGCCGCCGTGCAACTCGACACCACCACGGCCAACGTTTCGCGCGCGGTCTCCAACCTGGAAGCCCACCTGCAAACCCGCCTGCTCAACCGCACCACCCGACGCATCGCCCTGACCGAGGCCGGCAAGCGCTATCTATTGCGCTGCGAGCAGATCCTGGCCTACGTCGAAGAAGCCGAAGCCGAAGCCAGCGACGCCCACGCCCGCCCGGCCGGGCAGCTCAAGGTGCACACCATGACCGGCATCGGTCAGCACTTCGTGATCGACGCCATCGCTCGCTACCGCAAGACTCACCCCGACGTCACCTTCGACCTGACCATGGCCAACCGCGTGCCGGACCTGCTCGACGAGGGTTACGACGTGTCCATCGTCCTCGCCAGCGAGCTGCCGGACTCGGGTTTCGTCTCCCAGCGTTTGGGCATCACCTACAGCATCGTTTGCGCTTCGCCCGCGTATGTGAAAGCCAACGGCTGCGCGCACAAGCCCAGCGATTTGCTGAACCACGCGTGTTTGCGGCTGGTGAGCCCGGTGATTCCGCTGGAAAAGTGGACCTTCGACGGTCCTGAAGGCCAGGAAATGGTCACCATTAATAGCTCGCCGTTTTTGGTGAACTCCGCTGACGCGATGAAGACGGCAATCATCAGCGGCATGGGGGTTGGCGTGTTGCCGGTGTATGCGGCGATTGAAGGGTTGCGTAATGGGAGTCTGGTGCGGGTGATGCCCAAGTACCGCTCGCAGGAGTTGAATCTGTATGCGATCTACCCGTCGCGGCAGTACCTGGATGCGAAGATCAAGACGTGGGTCGAGTATTTGCGTGGATCGTTGCCAGAGATATTGGCGGCGCATCAGGCGGAATTGGTGGCGTATGAGTTGAGTGGGAGTATGGGTGGGGTTCGGGTGGCGAACTGATGTCGCAGAACCGCGACGCGCCGGGTCTGCGCTACACCGCTCCCACAGTTGGGCGAAGGGCACCCGGCAATCCGGGCACTCGCACAATAACGAGGAAGAATGTTAGCGTGCTTGGCATTCACCTGCGCCGAGAGCCCTCCTCCCATGAAAAAGACCGTCCTCGCCTTCAGCCGCGTCACCCCCGAAATGGTCGAACGCCTCAAGCAAGACTTCGACGTCATCGTGCCAAACCCGAAAAACGGCGACATCAACGCCCAATTCAACGAAGCCCTGCCCCACGCGCATGGCCTGATCGGCGTCGGTCGCAAACTCGGTCGCGCACAATTGGAAAACGCCGCCAAACTGGAAGTCGTCTCCAGCGTCTCGGTCGGCTACGACAACTACGATGTCGCCTACTTCAACGAACGCGGGATCATGCTCACCAACACCCCCGACGTCCTTACCGAAAGCACCGCCGACCTGGCCTTCGCCCTGCTCATGAGCAGCGCCCGCCGCGTGGCCGAACTGGACGCCTGGACCAAGGCCGGCCAATGGCAGGCCACCGTCGGGGCGCCATTGTTCGGTTGCGATGTGCATGGCAAGACCCTGGGCATCGTCGGCATGGGCAACATCGGTGCGGCCATCGCCCGTCGTGGGCGGCTGGGCTTCAACATGCCGATCATCTACAGCGGCAACAGCCGCAAGACCGAGCTGGAGCAAGAACTCGGCGCGCAGTTCCGCAGCCTTGATCAACTGCTGGCCGAAGCCGATTTTGTCTGCCTGGTGGTGCCGCTCAGTGAAAAAACCAGACACCTGATCAGCCATCGCGAACTGGCGTTGATGAAGCCGAGCGCGATTCTGGTGAACATTGCCCGCGGCCCGGTGGTGGACGAACCCGCCTTGATCGAAGCCCTGCAAAACAACCGGATTCGCGGTGCCGGGCTGGACGTTTACGAGAAAGAACCGCTGACCGAGTCACCCCTGTTCCAACTGAAAAACGCGGTGACATTGCCGCACATCGGCTCGGCGACTCATGAAACCCGCGAAGCCATGGCCAACCGAGCCTTGGCCAACCTGCGCAGCGCTTTGCTGGGTGAGCGACCACAAGATCTGGTGAACCCACACGTCTGGAAAGGCTAACTAAAACGGGCAGGTGTTTAACCGCCTGCCCGTGACCTACACACCTTGCAATTCAGTTAACTGCTAAAAAAAAGATACTCACTATAGACTCCCCATTACTTAGTCTAACTTACAGACCTTAGTTATGGAGAGCACCTACATTGAACCACCTTACGACCGACAAACTGATTAGATACAGCAAAGTAATACTAATGACCTATATAAGCTTCTTTGGCTTGATGGTGATGTACAGCAACTTTACCGACTACCCATCCAATTACGAATACGTCGGCCATATTCTCAGCATGGACACCACCCGAGAAAACCTGAACCTGAGTTACAGAGCAATCACTTCGCCCATGCTCCACCACCGCATTTATTGGTTCATCATCACTCTGGAAGTTATTTACACGGCTTTCTGCTTGCTGGGCACTTACCATCTTTATAGAAACATCAATGCACCTGCCGCCGATTTTCACGAAGCGAAGAAGTTTGCGATCATCGGACTATTGATCGGCTTTTTTGTCTATTACATCTGCCTGCAAGTGATCGGCACCGAATGGTTCAATATGGATGAATCCGCAACGTGGAACGCCAAGGATTGGGCCAGGCACATCGTGGACTTCATGTTTCCACTGCTGATTTACATCGTGCTCAACATCGAACGCTGAAGTTTCAGCGCTCGATTAACCAAACCTTCACGCCAGTTTGCCGTTCCCTTGCACCCTCGGCGCCCTCGGCTTACGAAACACCAGCACATTGCCCAGCATCACCAGTACCAAACCCACCAAGGCGGGCGCGGTCCATTGATAGCCTTCGGCAAACGCCGACACGTTCAGCGCCACGACGGGGAACAGTACGGTGCAATAGGCTGCGCGTTCCGGCCCCATCCGCCCGACCAACGTCAGGTAGGCAGTGAAACCGATCACCGACCCCGGAATCACCAGGTACAGCAGCGAGCCGATGTAGCGCGTGTTCCATTCCATGTCGAACGGAATGCCTTTGACCAGGCACCACGCCGACAACATCGCCGCGCCATAGGCCATGCCCCAAGCGTTGGTGGTCAGCGGTTTCAGTCCCGCCTTCTGCTGCAAACTCGACAGCATATTACCGGCCGAGAAGCACAGGGTGCCGAGCAACGCCAAGCCCAATCCGAGCAAGGTTTGCGGGCTCGCGGTGTGCCCCGCCAGCTCAGGCCAGAACAACAGGCCAAGCCCAAGCAACCCCAGCGCACCGCCCATCAGCACATTACGAGCGACTCTCTGGCCGAAGAACACGCGTGCATTGAGTGCGTTCCACAATGTGGCCGTCGAAAACACCACCGCGACCAGACCGCTGGGTATCCACTGGCTGGCAGTCAGAAAACACATGAAATTGATGCAGAACAGGCACAACCCCTGCGCCAGACAGATCAGGTGCCCGCGACGGTTCATCACTTGCAGGCGGCGACTCAGCAGCAGCATCACGAACAGCACCAACGCTGCGAGGCCGAAGCGATAGACGATCGACACCGGAATCGCCACCACGCCCAGTTGCCATTTCAAGGCAATCCAGGTGGTGCCCCAGATCAGCACGGTCAGCAGATACAACGAAAGGTTCATGGCAAAGACTCCTGAATAGGCCTTCAGTGTCCTGCGCCAAGGCCTTTCGCACTTGCATAAACTTGCGCTTTTGTCGGGCCACAGGCTGGCAGCCGAACGGCTACGGAGTAGGATGCAAGGCGTCGGAGAGAAGCCATCATGCCTGCACTGGAAACCCTGCAAGTCTTTCAAGCCCTCAACCGCTCGCCCAATGCTCGCCTGGAGCACAGCGCCGAGCTCGGTGACGGCATGGCGGCAGCCTTGTGGAGCAATCATCATGACGCCCAGGATTACGAAGCGCCGAGCCATCACACCCTGTCCTGCTACATCGCCGGCGGCACCGGCACCTTTCGCCGCGACCAACCCGGCACCAAGGGCGGCCCCGACAAGTTGTGCATCCTGCCGGCCGAGCATCAATCGGGCTGGGTGATCAACGGCGACATACGCCTGGCCCACGTGTATTTCAGCCCCGAACAATTCGCCCTCGGCTGCGTTACGTTGCTGGACCGCGAACCTCGCGAGCTGCAGCTGCGCGAAGCCACCTTTCTGGACGACCCGGCGCAAGCCCGGCGCTTTCGGCAAATGCTCACACTCAACTGGGACGAGCCCGGCGAACGCGTGCTCACCAGCAGCCTGGCCCATGAAATGCTCAGCCACGTACTGCTCGGTCAGGTTGGAATGCGTGAGGGCTTGCGGCTGAAAGGCGGATTGGCAGCGCATCAGCGGCGGCAGTTGGTGGAGTTCATCGACAACCAATTGGCCGAGGCCATCAGCCTGGGGCAGTTGGCTGCGTTGTGTGCGCTATCCGAATACCACTTTGCGCGGATGTTTCGTGAAAGTTTCGGCTTGCCGCCGCATCAGTTTGTGCTGTCGCGGCGACTGAGCCGAGCGCAGGAGTTGCTGCGTTCGACGTCGCAGCCATTGGGGGAGATCGCGTTGGTGTGTGGGTTTGCCAGTGCGAGTCATTTCACCAATCGGTTTCGTCAGGCATTGGGTGGAACGCCCGGCGAGTATCGGCAGGCGTTTTTGCGGTAATCCTGAAGATAGTCGGTGCCTGTCAGGCCGCCTTCGCGAGCAAGCCCGCTCCCACATTTGATCGCATTCCCATGAGAAAACTCGGTCGAATGTGGGAGCGGGCTTGCTCGCGAAGAACGATGACGCGGTCTCTGATCAGAACTCCAAAGTGCTGGACAGCGACACCTGCCGCGAATCCCCCATCGACACAAAGAACCGGCTCGCCGCCGAGGTGTAGTAGGTGCGGTCAAACAGGTTCTTCACGTTGAGCTGGAACTTGACCTTCTGCCCCTCGACTTTGGTGTCGTAAGTGGCGAATGCATCAGCCACGGTGTAGCTCGGCAGGTCGAAATCGTTCACAGCATTACCCGCTCGCTCGCCGACATACCGCGCACCCGCGCCAACCCGCAGTTGGTCACCACCGATGAGGGTGCCAAAGTCATAAACCGCCGACAGCGAACCACTATTCTTCGCTACGTTTTGCAGTTTTTTGCCTTTGTAGATCGGGTCTTCCGTGACTTCGGCATCGGTGTAGGCATAGCTGCCGATCATGCTCCAGCGATCAGTCAGCTGCCCGCTCAGGTCTACTTCCAGACCACGGGAACGCACTTCACCGGCGGCGCTGTAGATCGTCACGGGTCCTTCAGAGTTGGCCACCAGCACGTTGCGTTTCTTGATGTCGAACAGCGCGACGTTTCCGGTGACGCGTCCCGGCATGTCGAGCTTGGCGCCGATTTCCCAGGACTTGGCCTCTTCCGGCGCAACGCTGCCATCAAGCACGGTGCTGCTGCCGCTCAACGGTGCGATGGTCGAGTTGGGTTTGAACGACTCGGTGTAGCTGCCGTAGAACGACAGTTCATCGGTGTAGCGATATACCAGACCGGCGCGAGGCACCCATTTCTGGCCGTTGCTGTCGGTGTTGGCCTTGAACGGTACGCCTTTGCCGGCGTACTGGTCGTATTCCTGGAAGCGCCCGCCGGCCACCAGAATCCATTGATCGGTCAGGTGAATCGAGTCCTGCAAAAACAACGAATCGCTGCGCAGTTCATCGGTCTGCGCGCTGTCCGCAGGGCTGACGGTGGTGCCGGCGACTTCGCGGCCGTAAACCGGGTTGACGTAGCTGAAAGTACTCAGGCTTTTCTGGCGGATCAGGTCTTCGCGGTAGATCTTGCGGTATTCATCATCGACGCCGAACACCAGGTCATGTTTCATCCCCGCGAGCTGGACATTGCCTTCAAGGCTGGCGGTGGTGAAGCGGTCGGTGCTGATGGCGTTCTGGGTGCCGTCCATGCTGCGGGTCAGGGTGCCTTTCTTGGTGTCGATGGCGGTGATGCGCACCTGGCTGGCATCGTAGGTTTCGCGGTTCCAGCTGTAGCCGAAGTGGGCTTTCCAATTGTCGTTGAGCTCGTGATCAGCCTCGAAGTGATAGAGGTCCGAGCGGCCTTCCATGTTGTTGAAGGGCTCGTCGAGGCGACGCTCGCGGGAGATGTCCAGCGGATGGTTGTCACGCGGGTCGATGATCGTGCCGCGGTCGAACGGGGTCAGAAACTCGCGGTGTTCGTAGGAGAACAGCAGCTTGGTGCTTTCGCCGAACCAGGCCAGTGACGGTGCTACCAATGTCTCGCGGTGAGTGCCGAAGTTGCGCCAGTAATCTTCGTCTTCGTGGTCCAGGACCATGCGATAGGCCAACCCGGAATCACCCAACGCGCCGGTGCTGTCGAGGCCGCCACCGCTGCCGTTTTTGCCGTCGCCATAGGTCGAGCCACGCAGGGTCAACGCGTTGTACTGCTCAAGCTCGGGTTTCTTGCTGACCATGTTGACCACGCCGCCCGGGTCTTGAATGCCATACAGAAGCGAGGCCGGGCCCTTGAGCACTTCGACCCGGTCCACGGTCGCATTCATGCCACGGCCCTGCACGATTGGCATGCCGTCGCGCATGATCGAGCCGTTGCGGTTGTCGCCGAAGCCGCGAGTCATCACCGAGTCCTGAGTGCTCGCCAGTGTGTTGCCTTGAGTAATGCCGCTGACGTTGGCCAGCGCGTCATCCAGATTGCGCGGCGCTTGATCACGAATGACCTGAGCCGGAACCACGTTGACGGTCTGGGGAATTTCCTGGAGCAAGGCCGATGAGCGCATCACCGAACTGGTGGGCGGTGGCTGATAGCTCATGGATTGATCGGCCACCGAGGTGATGGTGGTCGCGCCCAGGTTCAAGGCACCCTCGGTAGGCAACGGATCCAGCACCCATGTGCGGCCGTCGGTGCGACGGAAGGTGAACCCCGAACCGCTGAGCAAACGCTGCATTGCCTGTTCGGCGCTCAACTGACCATTGATCGCCGGGGCGGTTAGACCGTACGGCGCCTCATCGGTGTAGATGACGCTGATACCGGTGATCCGGCTGAAGTCGCTCAAGGCCTGGGGCAGGGGTTTGGCGGCCATTGCGAAGCTGAACGGCGCGTTCTGTCGGGCACTGCCGGCCTCAGCCGCCACCGCCATACTCAACGGCAGCAATGCCAACGCCGAAAAGCTCAAGGCACACGTACCCAACCATTGTTTGACCGAACCCGATTTTGCCCTGGACTTCATTGCTCATGACCTGTGTAGAACCACTACGGATGCGAATGACTCGCAGTTTCAGTCACTACACGGATGGGGCCTGGGTTTACCTCACCAGAAATTTTGAAAATATTTGAAAAAATCAAAAGATCGCAGCCTGCGGCAGCTCCTACAGAGG
>NZ_JBBWCB010000181.1:0-9207 GCF_039888995.1 Pseudomonas rossensis
CAGGGATTGATCAATCGAAGTATGCTTTTTCATGGACTCGCCCTCGCTGTCGTTGGCTGATTAGACTGCCACCGTGGCGCATTGACGCCTCGGCTTGGGCGAGTCCATCCAATTACAAAAATCTCCTTGGATCCGGGATAAAAAACAGCAGCAACGGTGTTCACAATTTTTTCCCCAACGCCAACCACCGTCTAAGCTTCAGACAAGTCCTCTCAATCTGCGTGAATGGATCAGTCGACTATGGGCGTTTTGTGGCAAACCGATTCGAGAAAAAATGTGGTTCCGACTGAACGTGTGGATGAAGCGCCTTTACCTGAAAAACCCCCTCGCAGTCGTACCAAGCACGGTTGGGGGGCGTTCTGGTTGTTGTTGCTGATAATACTGATTGTCCTGGGGCTGGCTGCGGCCAAGGAAATGCGCACGTCGAAGTTTCAATCCCGGGAACTCAGCCAATTCGCCGCCACCCTGAGCTACGAGCTGAAACCCGGTCCCAGCGATGCCATTCGCTATCCCGGCGCCGGTCCTTTCGACCTGCGTCTGGGCTACAGCTTCCTGGATGAATTCCTGCCGCGTCTGATCAAGCGCGACTACGTTGTGGCGTCACAAACCCGGTTTTCCCAAAAACTGATGGACTACACCGATAAGGGCTTTTTCGTGCCCTACGCGGAGAAAATCCAGGCTGGATTGTCGATCACCGATTGCCGTGCTGCACCGCTTTACCAGTACAAATACCCACAACAACTGTATTCAAGCTTTTCGGCGATCCCCCCCGTGGTGGTCAACAGTTTGCTGTTCATCGAAAACCGCTTTCTGCTCGACCCCCGTCAGCCCCGGGCCAATCCTGCCGTGGATTGGCCTCGGTTCGGCATGGCTGCGTGGTCCCAGGTTGCCAAGTTGTTGCACCTGCCGGGCCAGTCGGCGGGCGGCAGTACCCTGGCAACGCAACTTGAGAAGTACCGGCATTCGCCCGATGGCCTGACCGTGTCAGGCGCAGAAAAAATCCGCCAGATGATTTCCGCCAGTGTGCGCGCCTATCAGACCGGACCGGAGACCCTCGAAGCCCGGCAGAACGTGATTCGCGATTACCTCAACAGCGTGCCCCTGTCGGCAGTACCGGGCCACGGTGAAGTGCATGGCATGGCCGAAGGTTTGCGCGTCTGGTACGGCGCCGATTTCAACAAGGCCAACGAGCGGCTGGCCAGCAAGGAGACAGATCCGAAAAGCATGTCGGAAAAAGGTCTGGCCCTGCGTGAGATGCTGTCTTTGATGATTGCCCAGCGCCGCCCTTCCCACTACCTGACCAAGGGCCACGATGAACTGGCCGACCTCACCGATAGCCACATTCGTCTGCTGGCACTCAATAGCGTGATCGATGCGCCACTCGCGGCAGCGGCATTGGCCAGCAAAGTGACCTATCGCGACTGGCAAACGCAGCCAACCATCCAGCCAATCGAAACCAACAAGGGCATCAGCGTGGCACGCAGTCGTCTGGGCGGGTTGCTCAACCGTCCGCTGTACGACCTCGATCGCCTTGATCTTTCCGCCACCAGCACCCTGCAAGGCGAGTTGCAAACCCAGGCTACCGAGTACCTGAAGCATCTGGCCGACCCTGTGTTTGCGGCGCAGATCGGCTTGATGGGCGAACGCCTGCTGACCCCCACCAGTACAACCCAGGTGCGCTACAGCTTCACGCTGTTCGAACTGACCCCGGACGGCTCGCGGGTGCGGGTGCAGACCGACAGCACCGACCAGCCGTTCGATATCAATGAAGGCAGCAAGCTGGAACTGGGCTCCACCGCCAAGATGCGTGTAATGACCACCTATTTGCAGATCATCGCCGAGTTGCACGATAAATACGCAACGATGACCGTCCCGGAACTGAAGAAGGTCGACGTCCCTGATCAGGACCGCCTGAGTCGCTGGGCCGTCGATTACCTGATCCAGAACAAAGACCGCAACTTGCCAGGCATGCTCGGCGCTGCACTGGATCGCAAATACTCGGCCAGCCCCGGCGAAGCTTTTTTCACCGGTGGCGGGCTGCACACATTCGTTAACTTTCGCAAAGAAGACAACGGCCGCCTCCCTACCCTGCGCGATGCCCTGCGCGAGTCGATCAACCTTCCGTTCATTCGGCTGATGCGTGACCTGGTGCGCTACACCACGTATTCAGGCACCAACAGCAGCGCCGAATTGCTCAAGGACGACCGCGACCCTCGCCGCCAGGAATACCTGGCCTCGTTCGCCGACCGCGAAGGCACGTCGTTCCTGCTGAAGTTCTGGAAGAAGTACAAGAACAAGGACACCCAGGCGCGGCTCGAGACCTTCCTCGACAGCATGCGCCCGACCCCGATCCGCATGGCCGCGGTGCATCGTTATCTGTTGCCACAGGCCAGTCAGGAAAGTTTCAACATGTTCGTGCGCTCGCACCTCAAAGGCGCCAAGCTCACCGAGAAACTGACCGACGAACGCCTCCAACGGCTCTACGAAAGCTACGGCCCTGGCGCCTACGACTTGCCGGACCAAGGCTTCATCGCCAAGGTCCACCCGCTCGATTTGTGGTTGATGGGTTACCTGCTGAACAACCCGGATGCCAAGTTCAGCCAGATTGTCAAAGCCAGCCAGTTCGAACGCCAGGAAGTCTACAGCTGGCTGTTCAAAAGCCGTCACAAGGGCGCCCGCGACAGCCGCATTCGCACCATGCTGGAGATCGAGGCGTTCCTCGACATTCACCAGCGCTGGCAGAAAGTCGGCTATCCGTTCGATCACCTTGTGCCGTCGCTGGCCACCGCCATCGGCAGTTCCGGCGATCGTCCGGCAGCCTTGGCGGAGCTGATCGGTACCATCCTCAACGACGGCGTGCGCATGCCGACACTGCGCATCGACAGCCTGCACTTCGCGGCGAATACGCCGTACGAAACCAAACTGATCAATGACCCGGATGCCGGTAAACGGGTGATGCCTTCCGAGGTCGCCACGGCCATGCGCGAAGCCTTGTCGCAAGTGGTCGATGCCGGTACGGCCAAACGTGTTTCTGGCAGTTTCATCACGCCGGATGGCAAACCGTTGGCCATGGGCGGCAAAACCGGTACGGGCGATAACCGCATCGAAGCCTTCGGTTCGGGTGGGCGAATTCTGAGTTCGAAATCCATTAACCGCACCGCGACCTTCGTGTTCTACATCGGCGATCGTCACTTCGGCACGATGACTGCGTTCGTGCCCGGGCAATCGGCCGAAGCGTTCAAATTCACCTCGGCCTTGCCAGTGCAAGTGCTCAAGGGGATGGCGCCGATTCTGACGCCGTATCTGCAACCGGGTAGCAGTGTCGCGTGTCAGCCGGTTCCGACATCGCGACTGTGAGCTTTTGCGCAGCAGGTGGTATTTAATTATTTTTCAGATTTGAATACTGACCTGTTTACCGGCTGAAAGCGCCGGTTAGGCACAGATCTTTAGACTGTTGTTTTTAGCCCCGACAGATAGGCTGATCATTCTTAAAACGATCAAGGATGATTGCCATGTCTGACGCTCCCACGCTCGGCCAAAACATGAACAAGGGCCGGCACTACGAGTTCATCAAAAACACCATCAGCGACAACTTCAAAGGTGCCACTGTCGGCAGAGGCCGGGCACTGGCGGCTACTGGATTGAAGATTGAGCCGTGGTACACCACATCGCCCGCCACCCATCATGACAAGCTGAAAGCGGCCAACCTCAAGGCATGGCGTTCGCAGAATACGGTCGACAAACTGTTCGAAAAACTGGACCTCCATTCGTTCGCCGCGCCCCTGCTCCAGGCAGAGCTCAAAAAGCGTTACGGAGTCGAGCATGACGTCAAGACGACCTACGTGCGCCTGTACCTTCCCAAGGATTTGCCCTGGTATGTGATCGACCTGCGGGATGGTGTCACAGCCCGAACCGTGTCCATGCTGGATGCGGCGCTACACAACTTTGCAAAGAGTGAACAGGTTGATACCGGCTCGGACTTCATCACCGAACCCGACCATCGCGGGCACTTCGATGTCCTGCCAATCAAGCGAAAAATGACCATCAGCCAGTTCCAGGCGCTGTGCCGGGAACTGGACATTGGCGCCCGATATAACGCATACCTCGAAAGCTGCCTGCTCCCCGGCGACCCCATGGCCAAAGCCATCCTTCAACAGATGGTGACTGAAAGCCAGAAAGACGCACTCGCCGTCGCCGCGCAACTGGCGCTGATGACCGAGGATATCCAATACGACGCCTACAAACTGATAGTGGCGCTGGCAAAGGACGAACCTCTACCGCTCCTCAATGGGAAACAAATGCTGTGTTGCGATTTCTCCATGATGGGGACGCGTATGACCGGCATTGTTCTTTTGCTTCCTGTCATGCGAGACAGCCGAGGTATTCGACGGCTCATTGCCTATGTTCCCCATGACCCGGATCACCCGCTCAAGGAATACGAATCAACAGACGCCTTCATGACGGAACTGGCGCGCCAGTTGCGCGAAAACAAGGTCGGGGCCTCAGCAAGGCAGAGTTACCGACAATTCTTCAGCCAGTTTGTCGATCAACAGCAGCGCGGGCATTTTTTTGCCAATCTGGATCGAGGCCTCACCACCATCAAATGGCATGACAAAGAAGATCGGACGGATCAACGTCCGGCGTGGCGCGAAGAACCTGTGCCTCACCTTCGCTTGCAGTTCCAGTCTCTGCCAGTTCCTCGGAGTTACTGGACATATGCCTACCAGCAGAAACTCAACAAGGTCCTCAACGACGCGCGTGAAATCGCCGTGTCCACCGCCGACACAGATACCAAGGCGCGCTGGGCCTGGTGGGACAACTTCAAGAAAGTCGTATCGGACCTTTTCAACGTCGCCCTGTTGATCGCCACGCCATTCGTGCCGGGTCTGGGCGAACTGATGATGGCCTACACCGCTTATCAACTGACGAGTGATGTCATTGAAGGAGTTGTCGATCTGGCCGAAGGTCTGGCAGTTGAAGCAGCCGAGCATATGATCAGCGTGGTGACGGACGTCATTCAACTGGCGGCGTTCGGGGCGGGTGCAGCGATTGGAAGCACGCTTCGATTCAAATTGTCGGCGCTGGTCGAGGGCATGAACCCGGTCACGTTGCCCAACGGCAAACAGTCGCTGTGGCATTCCGATCTCAAGCCTTATGAACAAGCCAGTCTGAACCTGCCCACTGATTCGAAACCCGACGTCCTCGGCCTGCATCGACACCTCAATCAGGACATCCTGCCGCTTGAAGGCAAGCTCTACGCCGTTGAAACCACTTCGCACGACCCGAGCGCCACGCACCGCCTCAAACACCCCTCCCGACCGAATGCCTACTCGCCGAAGCTCGAACACAACGGCAGCGGCGCCTGGATGTTCGAGGGCGAGAATCCGGGCGATTGGGAAGGTGAAACGCTGATGCGTCGCCTCGGCCATAGCGTCGAGCGCTTTACGCCAATCGAGCGCGAACAGATTCGCATCAGCAGCGGTACCGACGAAGGGGAACTGCGGTGGATGCATATCGAGCATGCACCACCGCCGCCGCTGCTGGTCGACGCGATCAAGCGCTTCGGCGCCTTTGACGAGGTGCAGATCGCCAGTGC
Organism: Pseudomonas rossensis; assembly: GCF_039888995.1. Taxonomy (NCBI): domain Bacteria; kingdom Pseudomonadati; phylum Pseudomonadota; class Gammaproteobacteria; order Pseudomonadales; family Pseudomonadaceae; genus Pseudomonas; species Pseudomonas rossensis. The sequence goes on from NZ_JBBWCB010000181.1 coordinate 5,597, forward strand.
AAACATCCGTGCCGGACGACCGCTCGACCCATCGTCCGTGTGGTTCGTACCACAGCTGACAAAGCTCCAGGGCTGGCCCGCCGAACGGGCGCTGAAGGTTTATGAACGGTCTGACTTGACTGGTCAGTCACGCACCTATGGCAACGCCAAAGCAACTGACACCAATACCCTGAGCATCGGCCTGCCGGAGCTTCTGTCCGGCCGGCTGTCCGAACGCGTTTCTGTCTTTTTGAATGACACCGAAATCAACGCCCTGCTGGGTCGCGAAGTACCACGCGCCAAACGCGTCCAAGCAGTGCGTGACCGATTGGCGGAGGCCGTCGATCAGCGTCAGGGCGAAATTTCCAAACGCCTGTACCAGGCGGGTGAACGGTCGAACAGGGCGCAAACCCGCGTGCTGAAACAGACGTTCCCGGACATGCCGCTCCCGCTTGCGGAAAAAGTCCTGGCTCAAGCAAAGCCAGCCGAACGGCGGCGAATAGCCGATGAAAGTCGCCTGCCCCTAAGGGTCAAAACCCTGGCGCGCGAAGTGAATTTCGAAGCGTCCACCGCCCGCGCCTACGACGGTTTTTATCGCGACGAAATGATGGTGCCGAACACTGAGATGCTAGCGTTGAGAACCCTGACACTTCATAACGAGAGCCTGAGCGATTTTCGCATTGAGGTGCGAGATGGCGTATTTGACGGCCCGCTACGCTGTAGTGTCGGCCCCGATGATGCCTCGACGGTACGGCTACTGATCCGCGATGAGCAGGGCCAATACGAGGTGCTCGACGGGGACAACCGGCAGCTGCACAAAGCCGGTGACTTCTACGAAGCGATACTGAATGCCCTGCCCGACGACAAGCGCACGGCATTGGGTTACGCGCGCGGTCACGGTCGCCTGCTTAAACTGTGGATCATGGAAATCTCCGCGCCGTCGGGCGAACGCCGAACATTGCTGGCGGAGCCGCCCATTCGCGCCGTTGCCACGACTGAAACCGCCAATCTGGTGCGTGGTCCGTTCTGGTTCTTTGGCGAAAAAACCCCGGAGCAGAGGATCAAGGACCTGCATCCGCAATTGAGCGATCAGCAAGTCACCAGGTTTCTTCAGGCATTGCGTGCCAAGGGCGATCCCAACCAGGCCATCGACCGCATCAGGGATGACCTCAAGCAATTGCGCAACACTTTACAGGCGTGGCGGGACAACCAACCGACTCAATTCGACAGTGTCGGGGATCCCATCGCCGGGATTAACAGGGACTTCCTGCAAAACGGCGGAAGGCATATCGAGGAACGGCTGCTTGAGTGCTTCGAACGCAAGAGCGAAGCGTTCGGCGAGCGCAGCATCCTTGCGCACGGGGGCTATACGCTGGACCTTTCCTCCGAAATCAGGGGTCCGGATCTCGAGAGTTGGTGGAAGCAAGTGCGCAAGCTGGCCGACATCAGCAAATACCTTGACCAGATCACCGTGCTGAACCTGGACAAAGCGCGTTTTTCGGTCGACAGCAACGGTCTATTGAACGACTTCCCGAACCTTCATCAGCTGAGTGCCCGCAACACAGGATTGACCACGGTGCCATCCGATATCGGCAAGCTGGGTCAGCTGACAACCCTGGATTTGGCTGACAACCGAATCAGTCTGAGTGCCAATTCGCTCGAGCAGTTGAGCAACCTCACCAACCTGGAAACTCTGAGGCTGGACGGCAATCCGCTGCGCCAGCCCCCGAATGTCGGTGGCATGCGCGACTTGAAAGTATTAGGTCTGGCAAATACCGGTATCGAAGACTGGCCGCAAGGTCTTTTCAGCGACGCGGCCGGCGAGAGAAACCGCCCGCGTGGTTTTGCTCTCGACATGCGCCAATGCCCGATCAAGACCGTACCGGAGGTCGCACCAGGGTCGGATCAAGCGTTCATCCTGGCACGTGCGCGATTCGGCACCATGCGGCTTTCCGATGCCGACCGGATCCGTTTTGGCGACTACCGCGAATCCGTGGGCTTTGCCCGTCAGCAGGCCTATTCAGGAGCTGTAGAGGATGAACTGAGCCATTGGAAGCCGTCCTCGACCGCACCATCGGTTTTCGATTTGTCCGAGGGTTACAAAGTACACAGGGAAGAGTCCTGGCACGATGTGATGGCCGAACCCGGCTCCACCGATTTTTTCAGGGTCATCAGTAAGCAGAGAGAAAGCCAGGACTACCAGGACGTCGGAGCTCGCAAGCAGTTGACCAAGCGCGTCTGGCAAATGATCGATGCCATGGCGCTGGACTCCGATTTGCGCGAAGAACTGTTTAAACAGGCCAGTGATCCCGAGAGCTGCGCGGATGCCGGATCGCAGCTGTTCAACAACATGGGGCTCAAAGTACTGGTGTCGCAAGCGTACACAGAATCGGCGTCCCCCACGGTGCTCGACGACAAACTGGTCAGGCTGGCCCGTAGCGCCGCTCGCCTGGAAAAGGTCGGTGATATCGCCAGAGCCGAAATCAGCAGCCAGAAGCAAAAGTTTCTGATCAATCCGGCAAACAACACCCCTCCGGATAATGTGGAAGTGCACCTGGCGTTTGAAACGGGACTGGCAAAACGCCTGGAGTTGCCGTGGCAGTCCGAGGGCATGCTGTTTGAACCGAGATCCGGGGTAGATCGGGCAAAAATCGACACAGCCTATGACACGATCATCGAACGGGAGAAAGGCGACGGGCTGGTCAATGGGATGGTCGATTCATTCGAGAACCCGTTCTGGGAGCAACATTTGCGTAAAACCTACCCTGAACAGTTCGAGTCGAACGATCAACTTTTCAAGGAAAAACAAGGGCAGCTCGAAGAGCTGCGCGAGGTTCAAAACCAGTGGGCAAATAATCAGGACAGGGCTCAGACAACACCGCTTCAGAAAAAACTGGAAGCGTTGGCCCGAGCGCTGAACGTTCCAGAGAAAGACGTGTTCAGTGGCGAAAAAATGAGCACGTCGTTTTACAACAGGCTGGTGCAAGACATGGGCTATGCACGGAACGAGTTGGCCAGAAACCTGACCCGGGCAGCGATGGCACGAGCCGGGCTTTGAAAATGTAACGCGCCTGGGGATCTTTTGATTGACCCTACGCCAGCGCCGAGTCTTATCACTCGGCGCTGCTTCTCGATCGACACATTGCTCAGCCCACTTCCGAATCCCGGATATCGAGGCGCCTGTTTCAGCTCACTCCCCCGGCGCCCTGGCGCTGAACAACAACAGTACGTTGCCGCTGTAATCCCCCGGGCGGTATCCCCCGGACGGCATCACCGGATCGATCTCCAGCAACACCCGCTTGCCCGCCGCCGCCTCGGCCGCCGACACCACTTGGCGCGGAACACTTTCAGGGCTCAATTCCACGCCGTTGAAACTGACCCGCAACGCAATGTCGTCGCCCGGTTTGCCGTTCGACAGGTACGGCGCTGCGTCCAGGCGCGCTTCAATGGCGCTGGTGTCATGCCGCACATCGAAGTGCTTGCGCACGCTGCTCAGGGTCGATGTCGAGGGGTTCCAGTTCAACCGCTGCGGCCGGTGAATCCAGTCCGGTTCGGCCGGGATCAGGTAGAACGAGCGCGTCGGGATGCTCACGGATACCTCGAAGGTGTGCTCTTCCCGGGCAGCCCATGTC
>NZ_JBBWCB010000182.1:0-9164 GCF_039888995.1 Pseudomonas rossensis
GGATATGGGCTCCCTCGAACAGGGACTGGACAGGGTACTGGCCGGTGGTGGCAGCAAACGAAACTTTGGCCCTGGCTCGGCGAAATCGCGTATTCGTGTCGCTGCGGATGTGCGCAACAATGCGGTGCTGATTTATGACTTGCCCAGTCGCAAGGCAATGTATCAAAAATTGGTTGAGCAATTGGATGTGCCGCGAAATCTGATCGAAATTGATGCAATTATTCTGGACATTGATCGCACTGAGTTGGCAGAGCTTTCCAGTCGCTGGAATTTCAACTCCGGCAGTGTCAGTGGGGGTGCGGACCTCATGGAGGGGGGCAGTTCAACATTGTTCATTCAAGACAGCGGCAAGTTTTCCGCTGACCTGCGGGCACTCGAAGGCAATGGTGTAGCTTCGGTGATTGGTAATCCGTCGATCTTGACCCTGGAAAATCAGCCCGCGGTGATCGACTTCAGTCGCACCGAATTTTTGACCGCGACCTCCGAGCGGGTGGCAGACATCCTGCCGGTTACTGCGGGTACGAGCCTGCAAGTGATACCGCGTTCGATGACCCACAATGGTCGGTCGCAAGTGCAGTTGATTGTCGATATCGAGGACGGTCAGATCGATACGTCCACGATCAACGCTGAACAACCCAGTGTGCGTAAGGGCAATGTCAGTACGCAGGCGGTGATAGCTGAGCGTGGGTCGTTGGTCATTGGCGGCTTTCACGGCTTGGAAGCCAATGAAAAAGTGAAGAAAATACCTCTGCTCGGCGACATTCCGGTGATCGGCAAGTTGCTATTTCAATGGCGCAATCGAGAGATCAACAATCGCGAGCGTCTTTTCATCCTGACACCACGATTGATTGGCGACCAGGTGAACCCGGCACGCTATGTCGAGAACGGAAATCCGCATGACGTGGACGATCAGATGAAGAAAATCGAGGCGCGTCGCGGTGATCGGGACCAGCCAACGCGCGGTGCTGTGCAGCAGGCCTTTAAACAACTGCTGGATGGAACGACGCCGGTCGGGTTTCAAAGCCAAGAACCATTACCGTTTGCGGCCGAGAGCCTGTGCGCACCTGAGAACGGCCTTGAATTGGTCAAGGAAAGTTCACAATGGTTTGCAAAAAAGGACTGGGGAATTGCGGTGGTCGTTGCACGTAACAACACCGACAAACCCTTGCGCGTCGACGAGGGTCGCTGTGGTGGGCGATGGGTAATCGGTGTCAGTGCATGGCCGCATGCCTGGGTACAGCCGGGCGAGGAAAGTGAAATATTTATCGCCATGCGCCAGCCACAGGCGGCAAAAAACCTGGCACCTGCCAGACCGTCGCTGCTTCAGAGGGTAGCCCCATGATGATCTGTCGTTGCATCACTCTGTTATTATTGGCAGTCGTGATTTCGGGTTGTTCTTCTGTTTCAGCCTGTTCGCCGGATGCGTGCAACCGGCCTGACTCTTCCGATCGTAACCTGGTGGTCTGGTGGCCGTTGGAGATGCGCCAAGGTTTGGACGAGCGCGATCACGAAACGGACTTCACCGTCGTGCCGCTGAGGGATTGAGCACGCGGGAGGGCACTGTTTACTTTTTTAGCTTCAGCTGCCTTTTCCATAATCAATCCTGGACTGAGACAGGTTTCCACGGCTGAGGGGCTGCTACGGCTACGGCTACGGCTACGGGATGAACGCCTTGGCCACACGGCCCGATGAGTGAAACGCGTTCTTGCGACAGATCGGTCAGCGTGACTAACGCATCTACCCATTCCTTGCGATTGAGCTTGCATCCAATGGCACGTCACGCTCGCATTTCATTTCAGCGTGCTCACTTTATTTGCGATTAACGGGTCGTCCATCAAACGTTCGTTTTTTGGATGGTCCGATGCCGTAGCTTCATTCGCAACTAATGCTGGGCGGCAGCGATGCAATGCAGGTCGAAGCGGATAGGCGGCACGATGCGCCCAATAGCCGTGTTGCACTCAGCTCCTGCAACCGCCCCTGCATTTGCAAGCGCTGTTTGAAAATCAGCCTGGTTGGCGGTTTTCGCTTGAACGGGCTAGGGCAAAGTGGGCGCCCCGAAAATTGATGATTTCCAGCCCCCCTGTCCGGGAACCGACTGGATGCTCGACGCCACACAGTGTTTTTGAGGAAATGATCATGACTCCTATCGCAAGAGCGCTTCTTAACGGAGCAACCGGCCTTGTTAATTTGGCACGGTCTTCGCCAGCAACTGTAAGGACGACACTCCCGGGACTCCAATCCAGCGTAAACGCAAAATCAATGGGATGGCTCGCCGATGCGGCCATAGGGATTACCGCTGATATCGCACAATTCATTATGAACGCGGTGACGGGGGGGGAAATAAACCGAGACATGACCAAGGGCAACACCCAATACTATAAAACGATAGGTTCGCCTCCCGGTCAAAATGGGAAAACTGTCGGATTGCGCTTTGATCCCTCCCAAGGACTGTCGAACACTAAACACGACTCAGACTATGAGCTCACTGGAGTAAGGTTCGACGAGAAAACACCATGGATCTCCCGACCCGGCTCCTCCTCGCCTGGTTCAACCTCCATCGCGTCAAAGCCCCCCCTTTCCGTGACATCACAGATTCAACGGCTGGGCGCTAATTTTCATGCACAAAGCGCTATGGCTCCATCAACCCGATCTACAGTGCTGTCAAATGCAACGTCCCTCTCGAGCCAAGCGGGAGCAAATGGGGTCGCTGAAATAAATGCCACCCCCTCAGATTTGATCCGCAAACCAGCCATGGAGAGACCCAGAACAAGTCTCGCAAAACCTTTGCCCAAGAACATTCTTGATGCGCGAGCCAAGCCAACTGCCCATCAACAGCGAATAGAAGCTAACGCTTTTTTAGACAGTCTTAAAAACATTAAATTAACTACCGAACCAGTCGTTCCATGGGAAGACTTGGATCAAGGCATGCAGAAAGTATATAACTATGTTCGTAAGGATTACGAAAATGAGGTTGTGCAAAACTTAAATGGGTTGCACTCCGAAATAACCAAAATCCTAAATAAACACGACATGCGCATCATTCAGAATAGTGGAGTAACGGGGGGTAACGTTAATAACTGCTTTCTTATTGCAGTTATGCAGCATTTAAATGGAGATTACACTCAGGTTGACTCTGCAAAAGTCAATTTATACCGACGCATGTTAAGCGATAAAGACTTGATCCCTGAAAATGAGCAAATGTCATCGAACAGCGCAGCAGCCAAATTATTCATCGACACTATCAACCGTGATGGACCGGAGATTGATGTTCATATCATCTCGAGAACGGATAAGGAGTTATTTGTAGAGCGCCACAAGAACGAAAAAGGAGAGTTTGAAGAACGCGGTCGGAAGGTGTTTGTTTTTGATCATGGGGGCCATTTTGAAGCTATTGCCCAAGATTAGCGTGATGGACCGAACGTTATCCAATCACCCACTGTTTCAGGAACTGACTACAATTGCCTCGAATAATGTAGCGGCATGAGCGTAAGCCATCCATCCCAAGCTACGCAATGACCTGCGTCGTCCGACGATGGAGGCAATCGGTTATCGCGGCGCTGTCGTTGAAGTCGAAGAAGAAATGGGGGCGGCTACAGAGGGTGTCGGGTCTGGCAAAACAGCGGGTGGCGGCGGGCGGGCTGAGGAAATACGCTTTAGCATTGGTTAAAGATTCCTTACGGTACAGCTGACGGCCAGGTACACCGAGGCTATGGGCTGCGGGTTGACTCACGGGCTTGTGTCGAGAGTATTGAGTGGTCTGAGAGCGGTTCGAGTTCCGTTCCGGACACGAAAATAAAATATTGAGTTGTCCGGAATCAAAAGCCCGAGCCGCTGTTGGTCCAACCATTCAGTGATTGTCCCGTGTAGTTGAGGTCTACCCATATGGAACAGTACGGGCGGCCGCTCACTTGCAATTAATTCTTGTCGGTCGCGTTGGATATTGCAGGTCGGCGTGTTTATGAATGCAGGTCGCTACAACTACGTATATCCCCGCGCTCCACCGACAGACAAAAAGATAAGTACTCCGAATGCTTCGGGGTTGTCTACCTTTCCTCGGCTTTTGTTGTATTTGTCAGTCTGACCCAGTATTGGCAGGCCTAATCGACGCTGACAAATGGGCGTTAGCGCTATTACAGAAAACCCATAAGCCAGGGAGCAGAAGCTCACTATTAGCAAGAAGTAGACGCACCGAGCGTAAGAGGAGCAATGGGCAAAAGGGAGGATGGCAATTTAACCATTCGCACGAAATTAAACGAACAATCTCAATACGATATTATTGACATCAATTTTCATGTGCCGTCATCGGGTGCAACTGCATCTATAAATCTGTCTTATCCAACCTTCGGGTAAAGCGCTTCTGCCGCCATTTGGGCATCGTTCACCATGTCGGGCAATTCTGTCGGAACCGATCGGCTAGGCAACAAAAGCAGAGGAAAGGAGACAACCCCGAAGCATTCGGCGTACTTATCTTTTATGCCGCCTATGGCGGCAAGCCCTCAAACTTCGCAGCAGCGTAGGCTTCAATGGTCACGCTACGGACGCCTTGCTGACCTCTACATACCAAGACCTGGAAATGCACATCTTTATCCCGAGGATCGCTTCGGGTCACACGCCCGAGGCAGGAGCCGAACGCGGTAGTTCCGCGCGTACGGATCTATTGGTATGGACGCCCCCATCCACGAACCAGAGGTCTCAACGTGCCATAGTGGAAGGGCTTCAGAAACCACAAACCAAGAGGAGCGTCCGGTATGAAAATTATGACCGTTGGTATCGACTTGGCGAAAAATGTATTTCAGGTGCACGGTGTTAATGAACATGGCAAGACCGTTCTTAGGAAGCAACTCAAACGCGACCAGGTCGCCACCTTTTTTGCCATCATGCCGCAGTGTCTGATCGGTATGGAGGCCTGTGGAAGCGCCCACCATTGGGCTCGCAAGCTGCGCAGCTTGGGTCACGATGTGAGGCTGATAGCCCCGCAATTCGTAAAGCCATACGTGAAAACGAACAAAAACGATGTAGCTGACGCTGAGGCTATCTGCGAAGCGGTGGGTCGGCCAAACATGCGTTTTGTGCCGATCAAGGACATTGAGCAACAGGCCGTGCTGTCGCTGCATCGGGTTCGTCAAGGATTCGTGAAGGCACGGACAGCGCAAGCTAATCAGATCCGTGGGCTGCTAGCCGAATTTGGTCTTGTAATCCCGCAGGGCATCGCACATATCGCCAAGCGCGTGCCGGAGTTTATTGAGGGTGAGCGCAATGAGTTGCCGGGCTCGTTTCGTCTGCTTGTGCAGCGTCTACTGGAACAGTTGAAGGGGTTCGATCATCAGGTTCATGAGATCGAGAATCAAATTGTCGCCTGGCATCGCGCGAACGAAAACAGCCGCAAGCTGGCCAAGATGCCAGGCATCGGGCCGATCACGGCCAGTGCGATGGTAGCCTCTCTTGGCGATGCCAAGAGTTTCAAGAATGGCCGACAGGTGAGTGCTTGGCTCGGGCTGGTGCCGAAGCAGAACTCCACTGGCGGTAAGACGGTGCTGTTGGGGATGAGTAAGCGGGGGGACTCCTATTTACGGACGCTACTGATCCAGGGGGCACGGTCGATGATCTACGCAGCACAGCGAAAAGAGATTTCTGACAGCTGGCTTGGCCGGCTACTTAAGCGGCGTAACGCCAATGTGGCAGCCGTTGCACTGGCTAATAAAAACGCCCGAATTATATGGGCCTTGTTGGCCGGTGACCGCGAGTTCCGCTCCGATTACACGACCGTCGTCGCGTAATCGGAGCGGCTTGGAGACGTCAACTTAACCCTGTAGCGGACCAACTCTATTGATTGCTCAGGTGATCATGAATTGATGGCAAAACTGGTAAGACCGTGGCCAAGAAAATCTGACCCGCACAGCGTGCCATGAGCACACGGATCTATTGAGAACTCGGCCAGCGGATTCCATCAGGGACAGCGGCAACGCCGCACCGAAAGTCCGGATGTATGAGTGCAATCTCTACCACCGAGCCGTCACAGATTGAAAACTTGGCAACCCGGGGGCGTCCATGTATGCGCGGGGGATGCCAGGTAACGGCCACCTCTACCGCGACCTGGAAAGGATCGGGAACGCATTGTGAATCAGGAGCGATCCGTAGATTCGTCTAAACTTCAAGATTCTTTATGCGTTGGTAGAGGGTGCGCCGGGGGATATCAAGCTCTTGGCTGGCTGCCTTGATGTTGTTTTTGTGTCGTTTGAGTGACTCTTGAATCAACACCTTTTCGATCACCCGCAACTGAGACTTGAGACCGGTAGCAGGATCATGGCCGTTAATTGGCTCAGCGCCTAACAAGGGAAACCCCAGCACGAATCGTTTGGCCGCCGATTTCAACTCGCGGATGTTGCCGGGCCAGTCGTGAGTCAGCAGCACTTGGCGCAAGGTCGGGCTGATGCCTTGAGCACTGCATCCCAATTCGCGAGCAAAGGCAGCGACGAACAGGCTGAACAAGGGAACAATCCTCGCCCGCTGCTCGCGCAAAGCGGGCAACTGCAAAGTGAAGACATTAATGCGAAAATACAGGTCCCGACGAAACACTCCCGATTCCACTAGATCATCGAGCGGACGCTGCGTAGATGCAATTACGCATAGGTCGAGGTGGATTGGAGTGGTGGAACCCAAGCGTTCCAGCGAACGAGTTTCAAGCACTCTAAGCAGCTTGGCCTGCAGATTGAACGGCATGCTGTCGATTTCGTCGATATACAACGTGCCACCTTGCGCGGCCTCGATGTAACCCATGCGTGAACGATCAGCGCCGGTGTAGGCGCCGCTGACCACGCCGAACAGCTCGCTTTCGACCAAGGATTCAGGGATAGCGGCGCTGCTCATAGCCACCAGTCGGCCTTTTCTGCCAGACAAGGTATGGATGCGTTGTGCAAGGGTGTCCTTCCCTGTCCCGGTCTCTCCGAAGAGCAGCACATCAATACCCAGCTGCGAAATATTCTGAGCAATGATCTCGGTGGCGGGCACATTGTTACCATCTTCCCATTCAATCATCCACGACCTCTCATGCGTTGGTAGTTGTTATGTTTGCAAGGAGTCATGCGCCCATTAGGGCAATCAGAGCGGGCACCGTTAACACTGCGGTGTAATAGCCCATGAACTGTACGCCAATGTTGAAGCCCAAAAAGCGTGAGAGAAACCCGCCCAGCAGTCCGATGGTGATGATCACCAGCAAACCGAGCAGGCCGCCTTCCCAGATGCCAATCACTAGAATTAGTCCAACAAAAGTCGAGATCACTGCTTCGTGGCTGATTTTACGCGACACATAGGACGCCGCTCTGTGCGCGTAATTCATGGTGAATGGGTAAGCGATCAGAATGGCAATGACCACTGCCAACATACCGTACCCAAGAAACTCCCAGGTGCTGAGCAGTGAGTGCAAGTTGTTCACCTGGCCTGTTGCTGCGTCGACGCTAAAGCGCGGGGGCGCATTGAAGAGTGGCGCTGCCGGGCCCGCTGCGACTGGGCTAAGTGGCAGGCCGAAGGCGATTAGCGGGATCAACGCTTCGGCGAGGTAAGTTGATTCGGTGACCCCGTTCCGAGCGGTTATGACTGTGGTCAAACGATGGTAGACGTGTTTGACCCTTGAACCGACGACCTCGCCCATGATTACGGTCATGGCAACCGGGCTGAACACAAAGGTGGCGCTGGAGACTACGGCGGTGACGGCAGTCCACATGCTTTGTTTGCTATCCAATACTTTAAGCGGATTAGGAAAAAATCCGCCCCAGCTTTTTACGTCGGGAGACAAGGAAAAAGTGCGCACCTCTTGGCGTCGCATTGTTTCTCGCTCGGCAGGCGCGAGCATGGAGAAAAGCGCGGCGATTAACGGGCCGATGGCAATGCCAAGGAAGTAACTGACACTGAGCTTGACCCCGTACCGCCCGGTGATGCTTTGCAGGCCAACAATCACCATAACGAAGGGGATCAATGTCAGCACTGCAGCCAGGCGGCCTTTGGAGAACCATGCGATGGCAATCGCCGCAAGCAAGAAAACCCAAGGTGCAGCATGCTTGATCATGTCACCGAACGGCGCGAGCATCACGGCGAACAATACAGCCATCGGAACAGCAATTAAGGCAGCAATCACCGCACCCGAAATCATCTTGCGGAGTGCAATGTGTGGAACGCCTAAATTGCGCAAAAAATTAGCCTCGCGCATGAGTGGCGTAGCCATGGTGTCGCCAGGAATACCCAGTAATGCCGTCGGTACGGCATGAGTCATGTGTTTGGCCACTGCTCCCGCTAAGAAGAACGTCAGCACACCTTGTGCAGGAACGCCCAGCAATACCACAAGTAAAGTTAATGGGGCGAGGGTAGTGGTTTCATCGCTGCCGGAGATAAGTCCGATCCCTGCAAAAATCACTGCCCCCAGGATGCCCATGCCCAATGCAATAAGAATCTGATCCAGGAATGGTGCGATCATGACCGGCCTCCATTGACGCTTACAGCGCTGACAGAAACGGCAGGTGGCACATCGTGGCTTTTCGCGGGAGAGGGAAGACCTTTCTCGTAATCAGCGAACAGATCATAAAGATCCATTTCACGTAGTTCCGCAATCGTGGCAGGTGGTAAGTCAGTCAGACTGCCAAGGGGGCCATACTCGTTCTGCAACTCGATCAAGATTTTTGAACGCCATGCAGGGTCTGCCAAATGCTCTACTACATTGCGCTTTGGTTTGAAAAGCGCCGCACTGATGGCACCACCTGCCAGGCAGCCGACAATACCCACCAACATCGCGTATGCACGTGCCATTTGCAGAGAGTCTACCCAGCCGACAAGCAAGTGCTGCGCTATGAAAAAAGCGCCGAGGCTAACGATTGTTCCGATGGCAATGGAATAGATCAGGTGGCGGCCGTCAACCGTGTCGCCCCATACTTCAAACAGTTCGGGTTTCATAAGGGTTCTCCCACTGCCCCCTGCGGCGAGAGCGTCAGCTTTTCATTCTGCAAACCGTCTCTGGCGCCAACCTCTACCATCCGGACAGACAGTTCGCTAGTGATGCTCATCACTTCGCTCACTTCTGCTTGAGAAGCTCAGCCGCATTGTCAGAACGTACGTCGCGTGCTTCGACCATTTGCTTGACCAGCCAATTGACGTCTTCGCCCTTGGCGCCGGCTGAC
>NZ_JBBWCB010000183.1:0-9077 GCF_039888995.1 Pseudomonas rossensis
GGCTTGGGCGTGGCAGAAAAATCAGACTGGGTTGGGTGAGCAGCAAGTCCTTGCGATCCGTCCCTTGCAAAGTGACGCTACCTGCCTGCAGCAGGTGAATATGCCCGCGCTGGTCAGCGTCATCGTATGACGCCAGGCCGCACAGCTTGCCGTTGTAAAACAGGCTGCGCGCACACCGAACTGCGACAACAACGTAGACAAACGATCCACAGGCAATCTCCGGCGCTTTCGGGCATCACTGACAACACCCCGCCCCAACACGGCAAAAACACGAAGCCCTAATCTCCACATCCGCCCGGGCCATGGCCAGATCAAGGCGCGTCTGCGCAGCAGCAGCCTCGGCATCCAGACCCAGCCGTTTCAGACATTCCACATAGCCGTGCAGGCTCCACACATTGTCCAGATGCCAGGACGCACGGCTGAGTGTGTTGTCCAATCCCAGATCAGCACGATAAGCCTGCAACGCTTCTTCTACCCTGCCTTGCTCCAAAAGCAACGCGCCCAACGCATGCCTGACCGGTTGCATCCAGCCCCATGGCTCGTCGTAAGGCAGGTTGTCGTCCAGAGAGAGTGCCTGGCGCAAGTGGGCGAAGGCGTCGTCGTAATTGCCTTTACGGTACTCGATTTCCCCGCGCAGCATGCCTGCGGCAACCGCCAGAATGTCGGTGCATTTATTGTTGAAGAGGTAGCGTGTGTCCGGCACTCGGGTCCAGGCTTCGAGGAATAGACGCTGTTCGGCTTCTGCGGCGGCGATATACCCGGTGGCCGCATGCGCCACACCTCTGGCGTAATGCAGCATCGCCGTGGTCACGCAGTACAGCGCCTGGTCGTTCGGCAGCGGCGTGGCGAGGATGTCCTGCCATTTGCCGAAGCGTATCTGCACGTGGACCTTCATCGATACGAAGCCTTCCAGCCAGTCGGCCATGGGCGGTTGCTCCACGCGCAGCAGTTCTTCCCTGATGGTCGACATCAGTTAATCGGCGGCTTCCAGGGCCGGTTGGTACTGCCCGAGGAACATCGCCGAATAGAGTTTGAAGTGGTAGTTGTGGCTTCGATACAGGGTGTAGAAGTTGATGGGTCCTTCCTGTTCCAGGTACTTGCTGTCGGCCAGGATTGCCCGGCTATTGGTGACCATGGCCCCACGGTAATCACCGCAGAGCACGTCGATGTGCGACGGCATATGGCGCAAATGTCCCGCATCCGGCACCAGGTCACGCAGGACATCGCCGGCGCGCAATGCCCGTTCCGGGTAGGGCGACATTTCCAGGGTGTGGACGTACATGTGCAGCACGCCGGGGTGCGGCGCATCGCCGTGCTGCTCCATCCGCCGTAGCGCCCGTTCCAGCACGTCTACCGTTTCAAGCGTGTCGGCGCCCGGTGCCGGTTTACCGGTTTTCAGGTCCCACAATTGCCAGGGTGTGCGGTCGATCATCGCTTCAGCAAACAGCGCAACGACATCGGGATCTTCGGGAAAGGCGTTGTAGACATCGCGCATGGACGCCGCATAGGCATCGTTCCAGGTGAAGAGTTGGTCGAGGCTGGTGGCCTGATCGGCCTGGTAGCGTTGCTCCAGCGCCCGGATCAGCGCCTGTTCCACCGGTGTTGCGCCGTCGATATGCGCCAGTGCGGTTTGCGTCGCCCGTCGGGCCTGGGCCACGGCCTCTTTCAACTCCTGTTCGATGAAGGCATCCCAACGCTTGTTGTAGTTGGGGCCCGAAGCGTAAGCGATGCCCCAGTAGGCCATCGCGCAATCGCGGTCGTGTTCGATCGCCTTGTGGAAACAGCGTATGGATTCGTCGTGGTTGTAGCCGTAGCACCATACCAAGCCACGATCGAACCAGCGCTGGGTCTGGGATGAGTGGGTCGTCACCGGGCGGCTGTAGGTGCCCAAATCGTAATAGTCGTGCATCGATTTATCCTCTCGACCAGAGCAGGGAACCTCGCAGGAAATCCTTGCGGACCTGGAGAGCCTCGACAGTTCAAGAGGTCCAGCATACCCCCGCGGTTCTGGCTGAGCGGTAGAGCCGACGACAGGAGGATCATTGCCGACGTCGATAGTCACCATCAACTCAATGAAGTTCTCTTAAAAAATCCGCGGCGTAACATCAGCGCCATACCCAACAACTACACCCCGGAGCACACCATCATGAAACGCCAAATCCTCCTCAGCATCGCTTTCTCGGTTTTTGCAGTTAACGCTTTCGCCGCTACCTCTGCTCACCCGGTTGTCGCTGAAGGCGGCTCGGATCGTCTGATTGAAAGTCGTGTGGCTGAGGGTGGTTCGGATCGTTTGATCGAAAATCGTGTGGCTGAAGGTGGTTCCGACCGTCTGATTGAAAACCGCGTCGCTGAAGGTGGCTCCGATCGTCTGATCGAAAACCGCGTCGCTGAGGGTGGTTCCGACCGTCTGATCGAAAACCGCGCTGCATAAATGAATAGCTTTACCGCAGTACTCAACGAAAAGCCCGGCCTGACAAGCCGGGCTTTTTCGTGCACAAAATAAATCGATCCCTGCTTAATGCCTCCTCCGTGCCTGTGATACATAACACCTGATTGTGAGTCCCGTACCCAATGAGGTTTGCCGATGCCCCGTTCCCCACATTTACCGCAACTGCTGATCTGCGCCGTCCTCGGTTTACTCGCCAGCAGCGCACAGGCCAGAGCGCCCTCCCCGGCGCCCGATAGCTTGCAACCGCTGCTGGTAACGTTGAACGAACGTCTGAGCATTGCTGATCTTGTGGCGCTGACCAAGTGGGACAGTGGCAAACCGATCCAGGACAGTGCCCGGGAAGCACAAGTCATCGCCAACGCCAGGAAGCTGGCCGTTGAGCGCAAACTGGACCCCGACGAGTTCGCCGAATTGATCGCCGCACAGATTGAAGCCAACAAGCTGGTGCAGTACGGGCTGGTGGCCCAATGGCGAGCGGCTGGCAAAGCGCCTGACACGCCGCGGCCAGACCTCGCCAATCAAATCCGACCACAGCTCGATGAGCTGCAAAACCGTTTGTTACTGCAATACGCCGCCTTCGCGCCCTATCGCAATGACCCGGAATGCGCGAACTGGCTAGCCAAAGAACGATCCAGCCTGATCAAGGACGGTCTGCATGGTCAGGCACTGATACGCGCCACCGGGGAATTGTGCGTCGCTGATCGATGACAGGGTAAATCACGTTCTAGCATCCCTGCTTGCGTCAATGGTCACCATTAACGCTAAAGTTCTCTTTAGAAATCCGCAGCCGTGAACCATTGCATGAGCAACACCGAAGCGTTTGCCAAACAATAAAAATACAGGAGTTGAAAATGTCTGAACTGAAACTGCATCCCAAAGCCGCAGAATCTCTGAGCCAGTGGCACGATATGATCAGCAAGGGCGACTTGAGCGCCTTGCCCGGTTTGTTGGACCCACAGGCGATATTCCGCTCCCCGATGGCTCACACGCCTTACCCGGGTGCAGCCGTGGTATCGATGATTCTCAATACGGTCATCGAGGTATTTGAGGATTTTGTCTACCACCGGGAACTGTCGACCGCAGACGGGTTGAACGTCGTCCTGGAGTTCAGCGCCAACGTCGGCGGGAAAGCGTTAAAGGGCATCGACATGATCCGGTTCAACGAACAAGGAAAAATCGTTGAGTTTGAGGTGATGGTCCGTCCCTTGAGTGGCCTGCAAGCCTTGGGCGAGCAAATGGGACAACGCCTTGGCGCTTACCTGGCGGCCAGCAAAGCCTGAAGACGTTGCATCGCCTTGGGCGATGCCTCTGCTCCCGGCTTGGTGTTAAATAGAGCGCGAAAAGCAGCGCAACGAGAACACCGATGAATACCTTTTTTGAGATTAATGATGTCCCTGAGCCCAACATTCAGCGCGATGGAAACATTCATCGCGTCGCCCATCAGCAGACGGTGGTAGCAGCATGATCGAGGTCACCGAAGTTTCCATTGCCGAATTGCGTGCTGCGCTCGAATCGGGTCGAACCACTGCGGTTGAACTGGTCCAGGCCTATCTCGCCAGGATCGATGCCTACGACGGTCCCGACACGCCCACCGCCCTCAACGCGGTGGTGGTTCGAAACCCCGAGGCGCTGAACGAGGCGCAGGCGTCCGATGCTCGTCGGGCCAAGGGCGAGACGCTGGGTCCGCTCGATGGCATTCCCTATACGGCCAAGGACAGTTACCTGGTGAAAGGGCTCGCCGCTGCCTCTGGAAGTCCGGCCTTCGCGAACCTGATTGCTTATCGCGATGCGTTCACGATCGAACGGCTTCGCGCCGCTGGCGCGATCTGCCTGGGCAAAACCAATATGCCGCCGATGGCAAACGGCGGCATGCAGCGCGGGGTGTATGGCCGCGCGGAAAGCCCGTACAACGCTGACTATCTCACCGCTCCCTTCGCCTCGGGTTCATCGAACGGAGCCGGTACCGCAACCGCCGCCAGTTTCGCGGCATTCGGCCTCGCGGAAGAAACCTGGTCGAGCGGACGCGGTCCTGCATCAAACAATGGTTTGTGTGCCTACACGCCTTCGCGCGGGGTTATCTCGGTGCGCGGCAACTGGCCGTTGACGCCGACGATGGACGTTGTCGTGCCGTTTGCCAGAACGATGGCCGACCTGCTCGAAGTGCTCGACGTGGTGGTGGCGGATGATCCCGACACACGGGGCGATCTGTGGCGGATGCAACCCTGGGTGCCGATTCCGAGTGTCGCTTCGGTGCGCCCCGCTTCCTATGCCGAATTGGCGGTGAAGTCCGATGCGCTGGCAGGAAAGCGCTTTGGTGTTCCGCGCATGTACATCAACGCGGATCCCGAAGCGGGTACGAGCGATGCGCCTGGCATCGGTGGTCCGACGGGGCAGCGAATCATCACCCGTCCTTCCGTGATCGGGCTCTGGGAAGAGGCTCGCAAAGCACTCGAAGTTGCCGGTGCGGAAGTGGTCGAGGTCGATTTCCCGTTGGTCTCCAATTGTGAGGGTGATCGCCCGGGTGCGCCGACGGTGTTTACGCGGGGCCTGGTGTCCAAAGAGTTCCTGCATCATGAGTTGTGGGATCTGTCGGCCTGGGCGTTCGATGATTTTCTGCGGGCTAATGGCGATCCCAAGTTGAACCGCCTGGCCGATGTCGACGGACCGCTGATTTTCCCTCACGACCCGGGCACGCTCCCCAACCGGGAGGACGACCTTGCCGCAGGTATGGACGAGTACGTGAAGATGGCCGAGCGCGGCATCACACCGTGGGACCAGATCTCCACCGTTCCTGACGGACTGCGCGGACTTGAACAGACGCGTCGCATCGATCTTGAGGACTGGATGGATCGGCTGGGGCTCGATGCGGTGCTATTCCCGACGGTCGCCGACGTGGGTCCGGCGAATGCCGATGTCGATCCGAAGTCTGCGGATATCGCGTGGAGTAACGGCATCTGGGTCGCCAACGGCAATCTTGCCATCCGGCACCTGGGCGTCCCCACGGTCACTGTGCCGATGGGCGTCATGCCAGACATCGGCATGCCCGTCGGGCTCACATTTGCCGGTCGTGCCTATGACGATTCGACGCTGCTGCGCCTGGCTTCGGCGTTCGAGTCGATCGGGACAAAACGATTGATCCCGCCTCGAACCCCACCCTTGCAGGTTGGCCAACAATAGAAAGGGCGGGATTGGGGCGTTACACGCTCCAATCCCATCCAGTGGTTGAACGTCGCCCCGGAATTCAGCGCCAGCGTCGGCGGAAAGTGTCAAAGGGCGTTTTTCGACGAGACGCGACGGACAATTCCATGGCACGTCTGGTGGGGATCTTGCGGGCGATGTCCACAAAGGGCGTGACGATCAGGCTATAGAGCGTCAGGTAACGGTCGTGATCCTGTTTTCCGGTGCCAAACTGAATAGGCTCGGGCGTCGAGTGCGTGACGTAGAGCGTACCGAACATCCAGTCCCAGAGTGACAGGTTGGTACCGAAGTTCTTGTTGAAGTGTCGGGGCGCGTCACTGTGGTGAATCTGGTGCTGCGCCGGGCTGTTCAGTACATGCTCGACCACGGGCCCGAAAGAAAGCCAGACATGGCTGTGACGCAAATTGGCCGCCAACGCATTGAGGATCAAGACCATATACGTCACACCGAACAAGGTGTACCGGCTGATCTCCCCACCACAGGCGTACCAGAAGACACCGGCAAAAGCGCCGAGGCAGACGGTGTCAGTCAGTTTTTCGACTATTTTTTCCACAAAGTGAATCCGGCTCGCCGTCGCTGGCACCAGGACGGGCGCGGAATGATGGACTTTGTGGAACGCCCATAGATACCGGGAATGAAAGGCGCGATGGCCCCAGTAATGGATGAAGTCTTGCACCAGAAACACGCCCAGCCCGTAGAGCAAGGAGAGTGAAAGGTTCTCCCCCACCTGCGCGCGCGCGCCCCAAAGATTGTTGAAAAACGAGATGTAGTCGCCGGAACGCAGGACGTACGGGTCGACCAGGCCAACAATGGGCAACACCAGCGCGACCTTCAGGATGCCCCGCACGAAGTAGTACCGGTAATCCAGCAACGCCGAAGGATGAAAATGAACCCGGCGCCCGCCGATGAACTGCCAGAAAGAACGTGCGTCGGTCAGCCCGCGATATTTTCTGAAACGGTACAGGCTGTAGGCGATGCTGTAGGACAAGCAAAGAAACACGACGCTGAAGCGGCCGTTCAGATCGAAAATGCCAAGAAACTGATCCGTGACAGGCTCGATCACCCACTTGATCAGGTTGTCATACAGAAACGCGAGTACATCCATGAACGGCTGCCCCTCCGCCAAAAGGGGGAATTGTAAATCAGATCAGAACCACCGGGTGCTCCGCGCCTGGCGAATGCCCTCGAAAGTCGCAAAGCCCTACTGCGGCTGAAACGTCTGAAGGTACGCCAACAGGTTGTCGATTTTTTCCGGGTCACTGAGCCCCCAGAAAATCATGCGGGTGCCGGGTACCACTTCTTTTGGAGCTTCGAGGTACGCGGTCAGTGTTTCGCGGGTCCAGACGATACCGGCTGATTTCATCGCATCGGAATATTGGTAATCCGTGGTGCTGCCCGAAGGGCGTCCAAAAATGCCATTGAGCTGCGGCCCGAATGAACCGCGTGCCGACTCCCCGACCTGATGGCAGCCACCGCATATCCGCTTGAACAGTGTCGCACCCGCTTCAGCATCGCCGGCTGCCTGTGCTTGCGCGCTGAACACCCCTGCATTGAGCATCAGGACGAAGGTGAGTACGGCGGCTTTCTTCACGTAGGGCTCCAGATCAGTAGGTGTTCACAGCACAAGTTCGCGGAGATTTCACCATGATCGTCTATCCTGTGCACCCCGATTCTACGCAAGCCACAAACTCACCGGAGACACCTGTGCCGCCCCTGACCGCCCGCGAGGTTTACCAGCAATTGCGCGACGCCGCGCTGGAAGTTCGGCTTCTAAAGCGCCTCGACGAACAACCCGAGCCGGGCCAGGTACAGGTCGATATCGAGGGCTGGCGTCTGACCCTCGACTTCGACGGCAATCACCTGCGCCACTGCCAACGTTGCCAAAGCCCGGACGGTCGCGAGGGCGTGTTCGACAGTTGGCAACGTTACGGCACCGACCCGATCAGCTTGCTCAGCGCCTGGGAGCTGGCGCAGATCGAGCGCCTGAGCACTGCGCTCACTCGATAACGCCTTCAAACCGCTTCAACGAAAACGCCGACAAATCCAGATCACTGCTGCCCTGCACGCACCACTGCGCCAGCGCCTCGCCCAGCGCAGCGGAATGCTTGAAGCCGTGCCCCGAACAGGCGGACACCACCAGGGTGTTTTTCAGTGTCGGGTGCTCGTCGATGATGAAATTGCCGTCCGGTGTGACGGTGTAAGCACACACCGCCGACTTGACGACCCGCGAGCTGACGCCTGCCATCTTGCCGCGCACATGGGTGTCGAACATCTCCCGCGCTTCGGCGTCGCTGACGGTTCTGCCCAGCGTGTCGGGTGAAGACTCTTCGCTGTATTGCTCGGTGCCGACCTTCAGGCTGCCCTCGCCGGGCAACGGTGGAAAACCATAGAGAGAGTCTTCATCGCCTGGCCCGTGAGAGCAAATAAAGGTCGGTGACACCGGTGCGAACCGGGCGCTCTCCTCCAGTTCGAACCAGAACTGCTTCTGACGACACACCCTCAACAACCGGTCGAAAGGCTCGCCGAGCAAGCCCTTGGTCCACATGCCAGCGCTGATCACGACCTTGTCGGCGAGGATGGTTCGCTGATCGGTAATGACGGTGACACCCTGCTCGTCCGAGGTAATTTGCGTAATGGCTTCGCCCTTCAGCAGCGTCGCACCCAGTTCCTCGGCGAGTTTGAGCTGTACCGCAATGCAACGCTCGGGCCGGACATAACCGCCGCCCGGCTCGAAGTAGCCGACAGCCGTGTCCAGCACCGGTGAAAACTGCGGGAATCGCTGACGAATCTGTTGGGCCGACAACACCTCGTGCTCGATGTCATAGGTGTTCGCGAGATGAAGGGTGCTGTGGGTGAAGTCACTTTCATCGTCAGCGTCATACGTGGGGCTGGAGGTCATGACCAGCACGCCACACTGCTCGAACAATGACTCACCGGACAGCGCTTCGAGCTCGCGCCAGATTCGGTGAGCGTTACGGACGATGGGCAGATACTCGGCGCCTTCCCCGACCGAGAGCCGGGTGATGCGCGTATCGCCATGACTTGAACCTTGATCGTGGGGAGGATGGTGGCGGTCGACACCAATCACCTTGACGCCGGATTTCGCCAGTTGATACAGGGTGGCGGCGCCCATTGCGCCCATGCCGAGAACCGCTACTTCACCTCGATGATCCATCTATGCCCCCGCCGAAAACCGACTCGTTGAAAAGCCACCAGCATAGGCCAAGGATTGCTCCTTTGGGTTGCCAGGGCTTTTCAGTACCGACCACGGCCTACAGATCGCCGCCGGAGTGCCGGTGCAATGCGACGAACCGGCCGACTTCCAGACCTTCCGCATCGGTCTGTTCGGACTCGAAAAGCTGCACAATATCGAGCGCACGGTCAGCACCCTCGAGCAGGCACTGGACGAGGTGATGGTTAACTAAGCCCT
>NZ_JBBWCB010000184.1:0-8911 GCF_039888995.1 Pseudomonas rossensis
GATGTGTTCATTCACGCCAAAGATTTCCTGGATCAATACGATCCCCGGGCCTTTGCGGGTGTGCGGAATGGCCAGGTAAGCGCCGAATTTACCGTCGGCGCTGTCGATCTCGATCCATTGGGTGGTCACGCTCATGTTGGCTCCTTTCTTCGCATGTGAGTGGGGTGAAGCTTGTTGGGGCTGTAAGTCGTCGATGCTGGGTTCTTGACGTTATCGAGTCCCTGGCGTTTCAGCGGTTATCGCGACGCCAGAAGACTCGAGCCAGCAGCGCATCGAGGCTGAGCTTGCCGGCACCCGAGAGCAACAGCGGCATAAAGGCCGCGAGGTAGATCAGCGGCAGTTTGAAGTTGCCGTGACCCTTGTTGCTGATGGCGTAACCCTGGGCAAGCTCACTCAATGTAGACCAATCGGCCGGCCAGTGAACGGCGGCGGTCGCGACGACCGTGACCACGATCAAAATGATTGCCGAGATCCGCGTTCCCAGGCCGACCATTATGGCCAGGGCGCAGATCAGTTCGGCCCACATCGACAGTTCCCAGTTCAGCGTGGCCGGAAGGTGGTTGAAGGGGAACGGGAAGCTGTCCTGAATATCGGCGAACCAGTTTTCGCCATTGAATTTTTCCAGGCCTGACTCGAAGAATTCCCAGGCGAGGAACACCCGCAGGGTCAGCGGCGCGATCCAGCTACCGGCACGGTCAAGGTTCAGGTGCAGGCCTTTCACGGCCGATGAGAGTGAGGTGGTCATGGGCTTGATCTCCGTTCAGTCAGGGAGGTGGGGCAACGCGGTGCCCCACGCATTGGGTTACTCGCCGGCGCCGCACTTGCCTTCGCCGCATTTACCTTCCGCCGGTTTTTCCGCCGTGTCGGCCTGGACCTGGCTGTAGCGGTGGGCCAGTTATTTCATGCTGAACGCCTGGGACTCAGAGGCTGAAGCCACGTTGGACAGGGCCAGGCCGCCAGCGATGATCAGGCCGAGGGTCAAAGAAGAAGTCGAGAGCTTGAACATGGTGATACTCCGTAGCATTGAGGGAGTTGAGCGCTTTGATCGGCGTGGCCAATCGACAGGCACAGTTCATCAAGCAGGTGTATCTGCGATGTGTCTTTGGCGTGGGGTTTTAGGGGCGGGGTGTGTCGGGAGGGGCGCTGTACACACTGCGATACGTAACCCTGAAATTGCTCAGCTAGAACGCAGACCTGTAGCAGCTGTCGAGCCCCAGCGAGGCTGCGTTCGGCTGCGCAGCAGTCGTAAACCCTGTGCACGCGATTCACCTGGACTACCGAGCTGCTTGGTTTCACGACTGCTGCGCAGCCGAACGCAGCCTCGCTGGGGTTCGACAGCTGCTACAGAGAGCCGGTGGCATGTGATCCGGCCTCGACCGACGACGTCTAGCGTCTGTGTCCCCGCAAATCCCATGGGGCGAGACTTCGGAACCCGGCATGCAAGCGCTGTTGAACGAGATCCTTGACGCAGTACGTCCCCTGATCGGCCAGGGCAAGGTGGCTGACTACATACCCGCCCTCGGTACGGTGCCGGCCGATCAGCTGGGCATCGCGGTGTATGGCAATGACGGCGAACTGTATTGCGCCGGCGATGCCCATTCGCTGTTCTCGGTGCAGAGTATTTCCAAGGTGTTCGGCCTGGTGCAGGCCATCGAACACTCCGGCGAAGCCATTTGGAAACGCCTGGGTCACGAGCCTTCCGGCCAGCCGTTCAATTCGCTGGTGCAACTGGAATTCGAGCGCGGACGCCCGCGCAACCCCTTCATCAATGCCGGTGCGCTGGTGATCTGTGACATCAACCAGTCACGCTTTGCCGCGCCGGCACTGTCGATGCGCGACTTTGTGCGTCGGCTGTCCGGCAACCCGCAAGTCATGGTGGACGGCAAGGTCGCCGAGTCCGAATACCAGCATCGCGCGCGCAACGCTGCGATGGCTTATCTGATGCAGTCTTTCGGCAATTTCCACAACGACGTCGAAGCGGTACTGCGCAGTTACTTCAGCCATTGCGCGCTGCGCATGAGCTGCGTGGATCTGGCGCGGGCGTTCTGTTTTCTGGCCAATGACGGTTTCTGCAAGCACAGCGGCGAACAGATTCTAACCGCCCGCCAGACCCAGCAAGTCAACTCGATCATGGCCACCAGCGGCCTCTACGATGAAGCCGGCAACTTTGCCTATCGCGTCGGTCTGCCCGGCAAGAGCGGCGTAGGCGGAGGGATTGTTGCGGTGGTGCCGGGGCAATTCACGGTGTGCGTCTGGTCGCCGGAGTTGAACACCGCCGGCAACTCCCTCGCGGGCATGGCCGCGCTGGAGTTACTGAGTCAGCGGATTGGCTGGTCGGTGTTCTAGACACTGTGGTGCCGGGTCACAGTGGTCTTTTAGCGTAGGGGGTGACGGGCCGCCGGGTTTTCGATTCCTGTCAGGCGTGCGGTTAATGACGCTCCCGGGATTTTCCTATACATTTTCCGGCCGCCCACTGCATGGTGAAACCGCTTCATGTCTCTTGCGCTCGAACGTCTAGTCGCTGGCACGCCTATCCCTTTCGCCGGGAATCGTGTCTCTGTGGTCAGCCCCGAATTAGCCGCGCGCTTTCAGCCCGGGGACCATTTGCTGGTGGAGCAGGTCAGCGGCGAATTGTTGCTGATTCCGGTGGCTGACCAGCAAGCGGCGGCCATCGCAATCGAGCGTGCCGAAGCGGCGTTCAGCGCAATGTCCGCGGTCTCGGATCAAGCCATCAGCGAGTTCTTTGATCGCTTCGCCCAACGCCTGGAAGACCCTGACTGCTGGGCTTTGATCGAAGCCGCCAACCTGGCCGACATCAAGCGGGCCAAGGCCCGCGACGCTCCACCACGCGGCTTCTGGCGGATGAACGCATGCGTCGCGACATGATCGCCGGCCTCAGGGCCTGGCGCGATGCGTCGGCCACGCGCGGCAAAGTGGTCAGTTGCATCGAGCATGACGGCTGGAAAGTCGAGCAAGTGGTCTCGCCGCTCGGCATCGTCGCGTTCGTCTTCGAAGGCCGGCCAAACGTCTTCGCCGACGCCGCCGGTGTGTTGCGTACGGGTAATACGGCGGTGTTGCGCATTGGCAGCGATGCATTGGGCACGGCGCAAGCCATCGTCACCCACGCGTTGAATCCGGCACTGAGTGACGCCGGGTTGCCGACCGGAGCGGTGTCGCTGGTGGAAAGCGTCAATCACGCGGCCGGTTGGGCGATGTTCGCCGACCGGCGCCTGTCGCTGGCGGTGGCCCGTGGTTCGGGTCGTGCCGTCAGTCAATTGGGCAGCATCGCCCAACAGGCCGGCACCGCCGTCAGCCTGCACGGAACCGGTGGTGCCTGGCTGATCGCCGACAAGGACGCCGACGCCAAACGCTTTGCCGCTGTAGTGCGCAACTCGCTGGATCGCAAAGTCTGCAACACGATGAACGTCTGCCTGATTCACCGTGACCGTGTCGCGGAACTGTTGCCGCTGTTCCTCGACGCGCTGCAACAAGCCGGCATCGCACGCGGGCAGGGCTGCAAATTGCACATCGTCGAAGGCAGCGAGCCGTATTTGCCGACCGATTGGCAGACCGCCAGCGTTGAGGTGTACCGCGCCGAAGGCTATCAAACCGAAGCGTTGGCCGAACCGCTGCCCGAGGATCAGTTGGGCCGTGAGTGGGAATGGGAAGAAACCCCGGAAGTCAGCCTGAAGATTGTCGATGACCTGGACAGCGCCCTCGCGTTGTTCAATCGCTATAGCCCGCAGTTCACCGTGTCGTTGATCAGTGAAGATGCCGCGGCTCAGGAACGCTTCTACAGCGCGGTCAACGCACCCTTTGTCGGTAACGGGATTACCCGTTGGGTCGACGGACAGTACGCACTGAACAAGCCGGAACTGGGTCTTTCAAACTGGGAGAGCGGTCGCCTGTTTGCTCGCAGCGCGATTCTCTCGGGAGATGGGGTGTTCACGATCCGCAGTCGCATGACCCAGACGGATCTGTCGGTCAAACGCTGATCCAGCACCACGACCCCAGTCAACGGCCGCACTATACTTAATGTGCGTCCGTATGGGCGTGGCGAGCGCTCCAAAACGAATCAGATGTCCATAACGCTCGCCTGAGAGTCAGAAGGCTGCACAGCCAATGGACGGGTAGTGCATCTGATGACGTGAGAGAGGGTTACACCATGAAACTTCATTCCTTTCAACAATACTCTCATGATCTGGAAAGGGGCGTTCACGACACGTGGATTACCGCCAGGGTGAAGTCAGCCCTCGCGATGGCCGAACCCAGCCTTGGCCTGCAAACCCATGTCAAAACCCACGGGGGCACGGTGGCATTGAGCGGTCGCGTCAACACCCATAAACAGTGTGAGCAGGCTGTTGCTCTGACCCGTTCGGTTCAGGGGGTCGTCGAAGTCGATGCCAAAGACTTGCTGACTCACGTGTTCACGCCCGGCAGTATTCCAGAACCACCCAACGCTGAAGAGGCCCCTGAGAGTCGGCCACAATCGTCAACAAAGATCGACGATAAATAACCCGGTCGATCGTGTCAGTGCAGCGCTCCCGTGAGCCGGGAGCGCTGCGTCGATCGTCTATCTGCCAATGGATACGTACTTCAGGCGGCTGCTTCTATGGATCGGGCTTGAAGGGCGCAGGTGTCCGGATACTCGGCGAGCGCCACAAAACGGTGGCTATTGGCATCCAGGGCGTCGACCGAACCGGTCTCGATGTCGTAAACCCAACCATGCAAATTCAACAGGCCTTTCTCCTGAGCCAGGCGCACGCTCGGATGCGTCTGGATATTGGCCAGTTGCGCGATGACATTCTCCCGAACCATTGAGCTCACCTTCGCCGCATCATTGGCGTGAGGGCGGGATTCGTTGATGACTTTCGCTGACTCGGCGTGTTGCAACCAGCCGCTGACGGCGGGCAGGTGGTCCATGCATTTGCACTTGGCGACGGCGGTCATGGCGCCGCAGTCCGAGTGCCCGCAGATCACAATATCGGTGACGCCGAGTACTGCGACCGCATATTCGACCGTGGCCGACACACCGCCGGGGTGAGGGCTGTAGGAGGGCACGATGTTGCCGGCATTGCGGATCACAAACAGTTCACCGGGTTCCTGTTGGGTCAGCAGTTCCGGCACGACACGGCTGTCGGAACAGGTGATGAACAGCGTACCCGGATGCTGGGTGGTGGCCAGGTGCTTGAACAGGTCGGTTCGTTGCGGAAAGGCGTCTTTCTGGAACTTCAAAAAACCTTCGATGAGCGCTTTCATGGCGATGTCCTCATACGTGAATCGAATGATTATTTTGTAGCAGCTGCCGAGCCCGCGAGGCTGCGTTCGGCTGCGCAGCAGTCGCCTGGATCTGGCGAGGACTACGTCCTCGAACGCAGCCTCGCGGGCTCGGCAGCTGCTACGGATATAGCGTGATGCGGGCCGGCATCCGCTTAGAAAGGACGCAGTGGCAGGAATTTGCCGTCGAGGGTGATCACCGCGCGGGAGCCGCCTTCCGGGTCTTCGACTTTCTTCATGTCGAGCTTGAAGTTGATCGCACTGATGATGCCGTCGCCGAATTGCTCATGAACCAGGGCTTTCAAGGTGGTGCCGTAAATCTGGATCATTTCGTAAAAGCGGTAGATGGTCGGGTCGGTCGGGACACTCGAGAGGCTGCCGCGCAACGGGATGATCTGCAGGCGGGCCACGGTGTCGGCGTCCAGGTCCAGTTTTTCGCCAATCACTTTGGCGGCGCTTTCCGACAGCGGGTGCTGACCGAGCAGGGCGGCAGTGACGTAGGCCAGACCGAGGCCGGTGCCGTCGGTCAGGTCCTGCCAGGACAGGTTTTTGCTCGCTTTTGCATCGAGGATCGACGTGGTCAGGGCCAGGCTTGGGTCGTTGTAAGCGTGGGACTGTTGCATGGTATTTCTCCTGTCGGGAGTGATGTTGCTTGGGTGTGGAGCAATCTTCTGCTGATCAATCCATAGCGTCCAAGACCGATATACAATGCAGCGCATAAGCACAGCCTATAGATGGTGATTCCCCATGCTGCTCCGACATTTGCGCTATTTGCTGGCGGTCGCCGACCACGGCGGTTTCACTCGCGCCGCCGAGGCGCTTCATGTTTCACAGCCGACCCTGTCCCAACAGATCCGGCAACTGGAAGAAAACCTGGGCGTGAGCCTGTTCGACCGAACCTCGCGCACGGTGAAACCCACCGATGCGGGAGAGGCCTACATCGAATGTGCTCGTCGGGTGCTGGTGGAACTGGAGGCAGGCAAACGTGCGCTGCATGACGTAAAGGACTTGTCCCGCGGCACCCTGCGACTGGCCATGACCCCAACGTTCATGGCGTACCTGGTGGGGCCGCTGGTGCGCGATTACGTGGCGCGGTATCCGAACATCCATCTACAGATTTTCGAGCTGTCGATGGATGACATCGAGGCCGGGCTGGTGGATGACTCACTGGACATCGCCATCGCGTTTACCCAGGTCAGAAATGCCGACATCGAGTCGATCCCGGCGTTTACCGAGACGATGGGCGTCATGGTAGGGCGCGATCACCCGTTATACGAAAGCCAGGACGCGTTGTCCGCGCAAGAGGTCGCGCAGTTGGAGTTTGCGCTGCTGGCTCCAGACTTCGTTACTCGCACCCGCATCGATGAATATTTTGCCCAGGAGCAGATCACGCCGAAGGTGGTGATCGAGGTCAACTCGGTGAGCACCTTGCTGGAAGTCATTCGGCACACGGCCATCGCCACCATCCTTCCGGAGCCTATTGCCACCGAGGACCGGGCGTTGCGCAAAATCCCGTTGTTGGGGGAGGCGCCCAAACGAGGGGCCGCGCTGCTTCGACGCAAAAACAACTATCACAGTGCCGCGTCGGTGGCTTTTATGGAACTGGTGTTGGGTGCGGCTGCAGGTGAGTCGACGGCATCAGTCTTCTATTAATTGGCACACACCATTAGGCGCCTTGCCCGTGGAGGACACCGTGACCGAGTCGTCATCGGAGAGGAGGATCGAGATGATGACGCCCGAACCCTTGGCTTCGAAACGGCGATCGTCAATGGCTTTGGTCTCGGCTTCCTTGCTGTTGATCAACACCGGTCCGTCCTGGTCCGCGTGGACGATGATTTTGCCGGGGCAGTCCGCATCGAACAACGGAACGCCGGTGATGCTGTTTGCATGGGCAGCACTGGCCATTACGAGCAACAGCAAGCCTGTCAGTTGTATGTTCATCACAAACCTCCAATGATCCAGTGCACACGGTTAACGATAGCGTTGTTTGGTGCGCACGAGACAAACAAAAAGGCCCCGCTCGATGTGACGAGCGGGGCCTTTTTTGGATGGGGGTGGAGTAAAACCCCTGGGAGGTATCAGGAGAACCGGTCAATCACCCGAACTTCGTTCTGGTTCTGCATCGAGGTCCATGCCTGTTTCAGCGTTTGCAGAACATTACCGATGAAGTCCTTGTCAGCCGCGGCTTTCTTGCCGACATAGCCTTGGCCGCGACGGTACATCTTCAGTCGGGCGAGCAGGTTCTGGTTGTTCTTGTCGAACTCCGCTTCATGGGCGTGAGGCGACAGGCAGTCGATATGCACCTGGCCCGCCTTGCAGATCCACAGAATATGGCTGTCATGGCTGTCTTTTTGCGCAGCGAACAGATGAGCCAGTTCATCGATAGTGGGTTGATTGTTCAGATTCATAGTAAGCCCCTTGACCATTTGGTGATCTTTCAAAGTTGATTCGCTAATACAGGTAGCCCATCGGTTAGTTGATCCCTGGCACCGAAACCAGGACGTCAGCGGTCAGCCGCCAAATGGGCGGGGTCCCGCGTCTGTTGCATGTAGTCGTGTTGAATAACTGCTACGCAATAGCGTCACAACGAGGAGAAGCGGCGAAAACCTTCTGGCCACTGCCGACATTTTCAGGGTCGACCACAAGCTTCATGAGGATTGATCGCCAGCGCTTCTCGTCTTTGTACTGGACGTTCAGGCCAGGTCAGCTTCTTCAATCTGCCTTGTGGGCAGCGTGTATCCGGGAAAAACAGCTCGGCGGTCAGACGAGCTTGCTCAAACGTGTTGCTGTTCTCCCGATCGGGGAGATGTCTGCATCATGCAAGGGCAAATCGGAGGCGTCAACGGTTTTGTAGTGATTTTTTTAGTCACTACATATTGTCGGACAAAGTCGTTTGGAATTAAAAAGCGGAATGGGAAAGCGCCAGTCAGGACGCTGGCAGCGATGCCTGGAATCGGTAAACGGTGCAGGGATAACCGTCTACCGGCAGCTGATGCAGGGTGAACTCGCCATGGGTGAGATCGGCCAAGACCCGGGCCCAGAAACGCTGCGCAGGCTGATTCACGTCGAGGTGGAAAATTTGCCATTGACCGGGGAACCGGCTCAAGAGGGTGGAAACGACAAACTTCGCGACGCCTTGGCCACGAAAGCGTCGACTGACAAAAAAGTAGCCGATGTTGTACTCGGCGCCGTGAAGATGGGTTTCATCATCCATCGTCACGAAGCCGGCCAATTCTCCATCAACCTTGATCAGAAACGGCCTGGTTGCGGGGTTGCGCCAGTAACCCAGTTTGGGCTGAGCGTTGAAAAAGCCATGCTCACCGAGCTTCAGCGGCAGCCACTCGCTGAAGTCATACATGTAGAACTGCATCAGGTTTTCAATCGTTTCCAGTTCGTCGCGCTGGGCGGCGTGCAGTTCTATCAAGGGCATGCTCGTAGGCTCCTGAGGCGCACTCAGTGGGGGGCGAAATCGTATTTCCCACCTTTTTTCAGTGCGGCTTGATAGGCCGGGCGAGCCTGAAAGCGTTCAATCCAGGCCGCTATATGAGGATAGTTGCCGAGCTTGCCTTGGGCTCTGGCGATCTCACCGATAAAACTCATCTGGATGTCGGCAGCGCTGAATTCATCGCCCAGC
>NZ_JBBWCB010000185.1:0-8879 GCF_039888995.1 Pseudomonas rossensis
CTCAGCCCGCTCGCCGCGGTGCTCGAAGCTTGCCGTCTGCGTCTGCGGCCGATTCTGATGACTTCCTTCGCGTTCATCATGGGTGTTGTGCCACTGGTGTTCTCCAGCGGTGCCGGTGCCGAAATGCGTCATGCCATGGGTGTGGCGGTGTTCTCGGGGATGCTCGGGGTGACCTTCTTCGGTCTGTTGCTGACGCCAGTGTTCTACGTACTGATTCGTAATTTTGTGGAGCGCGGTGAAAAGCGCAAAGCGGCCAAGGCCCTGAAACTGGAGGCGCAACAATGAGCCTGAAAGCCTTCCTGCCGAGCCTTCTGGTACTGGCCCTGAGTGCCTGTGCCGTCGGCCCGGACTACAAGACCCCAGCCACTGAGCCGGCCAACATCACGACCGCCACCGATGGCAGCGCCGGTCAGAAGAACTACGACCGCTCGCGTTTCGAAGGCATCTGGTGGCAGCAGTTCGAAGATCCGACCCTCAACCAGTTGGTGACTCAATCGCTGCAAGGCAACCGTGATTTGCGCGTAGCCTTCGCTCGCTGGAAAGCGGCCCGCGCAATTCGCGATGACGTCAGCAATGACGCCATGCCAACCATCACCAGCCGGGCCAGCAGTGACCTGGGCAAGGGCCAGATTCCGGGCCAGACCACCAAGCGGGTCAATAGCGAACGCTACGACCTGGGCCTGGACATGGCGTGGGAGATCGACCTGTTTGGGCGTATCCAGCGCAACCTGGAATCCGCCGACGCCGAACAGCAAGCGCTCGAAGCCGACCTGTACCAACTGCAAGTCTCGATGATTGCCGAACTGGTGGATGCCTACGGCCAACTGCGCGGTGCGCAGCTGCGGGAAAAGATCGCCCTGGCCAACCTGAATAACCAGCAGGAATCGAGCAAGATCACCGTCAGCCTGCGTGATGCCGGTGTCGGCGATCAGCTCGATGTGGTTCGCGCCGATGCGCGCCTGGCATCTGTCGAAGCCAGCGTGCCGCAATTGCAGGCCGAACAGGTTCGGCAGAAAAACCGCATCGCCACTCTGTTGGGTGAGCGGCCGGATAAGCTGACCGTCGACCTGAGTCCAAAAGACTTGCCTGCGATCGCCAAGGCCCTGCCGATTGGTGATCCGGGTGAACTGCTGCAACGTCGCCCGGACATTCTCAGCGCCGAGCGCAAACTGGCCTCCGCCACCGCCCGTATTGGCGTGGCCAAGGCTGATTTGTTCCCTCGGGTCAGCCTCAGCGGTTTCCTTGGCTTCACCGCCGGACGCGGTTCGCAAATCGGTTCCTCGGCGGCCAACGCCTGGGCACTGGGCCCAAGCATTACCTGGGCGGCGTTCGACCTTGGCAGCGTGCGCGCCCGTCTACGTGGCGCCGATGCTGATGCCGAAGGCGCCCTGGCGACCTACGAGCAGCAAGTACTGTTGGCGTTGGAAGAATCGGAAAACGCCTTTAGCGACTACGGCAAACGTCAACAGCGCCTGATTTCGCTGATTCGTCAGAGCGAATCCAGCCGCGCCGCGGCCGACCTCGCCCAAATCCGCTACCGCGAAGGCACTGCGGACTTCCTCGTCCTGCTCGACGCTCAGCGTGAGCGCCTGGCGGCTGAAGACACTCAGGCCCAGGCCGAAGTCGATCTGTATCGCGGCATTGTCGCGATTTACAAAGCCCTGGGCGGTGGCTGGCAACCAGAGACGGTCGCCAGCAAGTAAAGTTTTAACGAGCTCCTTTGGTTGGCCGCAACCAACCAATTCCTTTGCCCTGCGCCTCATTCGGTCGCGGGGCTTTTTTTGTCTGCTCACCACGTCCCCCCAACACCGGGTTTGACTCACAGCCTTGCCTGACCGAAGCTGGCAACTTTGCAACAGCTCGCCAGCTCCCGGATTCCTGCATGCCCCATTCCCGCCGCTACTTGCTCATCAGCCTTTGCGTCCTGTTTGCCATCGGCGTTGCCTGGTTTTTCCTGCGCAGCACACCCCCCGCCGTGCCGGAGGCGATCAAGCGTGGCTACAGCGAGGCGCTGAACCAGGCTCGCGCAGGCCAGCCGGGCGCAGCGCGGGTCCTCTACCAGCAATTGGGCCGCCCTGATATATCGGTCAAACGCCGCGTCTGGTTGCATGCCGAACTGCCCAACTACCCCAGCTCCGTGGCCTTGAAACTGGCGGATGCGGACTTGCAGCATGAATCGCCAGACGTGCGTATTGCGGCGATCAAAAGCATCAGCGGTCTGGTGCCCAGCGGTCAGCGCAGCCTGCTGCTGGGCCCGTTACTCGATGACGGCGAACAGCGCGTCCGCTATGCCGCCGTGAACGCCTTGCTGGGGCTATCGCCGGACGATCTCGGTTTGTACTTCGGACCGCTGGAGCAAGCCATCGATGCCTGGGAACAGGACCTGAAGAGTCAACCGGAAAGCGCCGACAACCAATATCAATTGGCTCGGCTGCATCTTCATAACGCAGAATGGAAAGAGGCGCAGCAGGCACTGGAGAACACCTTGCGTCTTGCGCCCGGCAACCTGCCCGCGCTGGTGATGCAAATCGACGTGCTGGATCGCCTGGGCCAAAACGATGCTGCCCGGCAACTGTTGGCCAAGCAGCTAAAGGCTCAGCCCGATTCAGCCTACCTGCAACATGCCCTGGGGCTCTGGCTGTTGCATCACGGGCAAAGTGAGTTCGCCCTGCTCGGCCTTTCCAAAGCCGTGGAGCTGGAGCCGGACAACAAGGATTACCGCTACGACCTGGCCACCACGCTTCACGATGAACAGGAGCTGGAAGCGGCGCAGAAACAGTTGCAGGAGATCGTCCAGCGCCACCCGGCCGACCGAAAAGCCCGGGTATTGTTGATCAACTACTGGAAAGAAAGCGGCCAGCTGCAGAACGTACAGATTCTGTTGGCGCAACTTGAACAACTCAATCCCGACGACCCCGCCTTGCAGCAAGGGCTTTAACAACAGCAGAAATTTCGTTGAACTCGTCGTCTCGGCCAAGGGTCAAGAGAACAGGTAGTCCATTCAGGCACTTACGGCCTGCTGCCTCGTTTCCCCTAGTCATGAGAGGGCATTTTTTGTCTACATCTAACGAGTTGATCAGTGCAAAAGCCGCCACCGGCATCGAAGGTCTGGATGACATCCTGGCCGGTGGATTGTCCCGCGGGCATGTGTTTTTACTGGAGGGTGAACCCGGAACCGGCAAAACCACCGTCGCTTTGCATTTCCTGTTGGCCGGCGCTCGTGCCGGCGAGCGCTCGTTGTACATCACGCTGTCGGAAACCGAGCGGGAGCTGCGACAGGGTGCGTTGTCCCACGGTTGGGAGCTGGATGAGAACATCCACATCTTCGAGCTGACGCCCCCGGAAAGCCTGCTCAATGCCGAGCATCAGCAGAGCTTGTTGTATTCCTCGGACCTTGAACTGGGCGAAGCCACCAAGCAGATTTTCGAAGTGGTCGAACGGGTCAAGCCGACCCGTGTGGTGCTCGACAGTCTTTCCGAGATTCGTCTGCTGGCCCAAAGCTCATTGCGCTACCGTCGCCAGATCCTCGCAATCAAACACTACTTTGTGCGCTATGACGCCACAGTGGTGTTGCTGGACGACCTGACCACCGAATCCCTCGACAAAACCGTGCACAGTGTGGCCCACGGCGTCATTCGCCTTGAAGAACTGACCCCCAACTATGGCGCCGAGCGGCGGCGGATCCGTGTGGTGAAATACCGTGGCCAGAAGTACCGTGGCGGGTTTCATGACTTCACCATCATGGGCGATGGCGTGCATGTTTTCCCGCGTCTGGTGGCCGCCGAGCACCGCGGTCGCTATATCCGCCAGCAGTTGACCAGCGGCATCAAGGAGATGGACGCCCTGCTCGGCGGCGGGATCGAGACCGGGTCCAGTACGCTGATCCTTGGCCCGGCCGGTACTGGAAAATCGCTGATCTCGATGATCTTCGCTGCTGCCGCCGTGGCCCGTGGCGAAAAAGCTGCGCTGTTCATTTTCGATGAAGAGCTCGGGTTGCTGTTCGAGCGCATGAAGAACATCGGCATCGACCTCCAGGCGCTGCAAGACACCGGCAACCTGCTGATCGAGCAAGTGGACGCGGCCGAGTTGTCCCCCGGAGAGTTTTCCTACCGGGTTCGTCGCTGTGTCGATGAGGGCGATATCAAGACCGTGGTGATCGACAGCATCAATGGCTATCAGGCGGCGATGCCCGAGGAAAGCGCCTTGGTACTGCACATGCACGAGTTGCTGTTGTACCTCAATCGCCAAGGTGCCGCGACCTTCATGACCGTCGCCCAGCATGGGCTGGTCGGTGACATGCAAGCCCCTGTCGACATCACCTATCTGGCCGATACGGTCATCCTGCTGCGCTACTTCGAGGCATTGGGCAAGGTTCGCCGGGCGATCTCGATCATCAAGAAACGCACGGGCAGCCATGAGTCAACCATTCGGGAATACCGAATCAGCGCTCAGGGCATGACGATTGGTGAACCGCTGGATGCCTTTGAGGGCGTATTGCGTGGCGTTCCCACTTATCTGGGCGCCAGCAAACCCTTGCTTGAGGAACAAAGCCCGTGATTGCTCAGGAAGCGATGTCCGAGCGCGCGATCATTCTCGCGCCGCTGGGTCGCGACAGCCAGATTGCGCTGATGATGCTCAATGAAGCGGGTTACGACGGGGTGATTACTCGGGACCTGGTGGCGCTGTGCAGCGAGCTGGAGCAAGGGGCAGGCTTGCTGCTGATCTCTTCCGAGGCCTTGTTGGGCGGTGATCTTGAACCACTGTTCGAGCTTATCGAGCAACAGCCTGCCTGGTCGGACCTTCCGATTGTATTGATGACCCACCATGGTGGCCCGGAACAAAACCCGGCGTCGCTCTACGGCCCACAGCTAGGAAACGTGACCTTTCTTGAGCGTCCCTTTCACCCGATAACATTGATCAGCCTGGTGACCACCGCGTTGCGCGGGCGTCGACGACAGTACGAAGCGAGGGACCGGCTGATCGATCTGAGTCAAAGCGAACTGCGGTTGCAAAACACCCTCGAAACCCTCGAACAGCAGGTCGAGGAACGCACCGCCCAGCTACGACACAATGAAGAAGCCCTGCGCCAATCGCAGAAGATGGAAGCGGTCGGCCAGCTCACCGGCGGTATTGCCCACGACTTCAACAACATGCTGACCGGCATCATCGGCAGCCTGGAGCTGCTGCGCCGACGTCTGGCCCGTGGGCGCACCGACGATCTGGACAGTCTGATCGACCTGGGCGTGACCTCAGCCAACCGCGCGGCAGGTCTGACCCACCGACTGCTGGCGTTCTCCCGGCGTCAGTCGCTGGACTCCAAACCCGTTGAGATGAACACCCTGGTGGTCTCCATGGGCGAATTGCTTCAGCGCAGCATCAACGAAAGCATTCAGCTGGACATGCAACTGAGCGAACAACTCTGGGTGGCCGAAGCCGATCCCAACCAATTGGAAAGCGCCCTGCTCAATCTGGTGATCAATGCTCGGGATGCGATGCCCGACGGCGGCAAACTGGTGGTGAAAACCAGCAATCAGTATCTGGACATTGGCTTCACCGAGGCCCAGAGCAACCTTCAACCAGGTGATTACGTGGTGCTGAGCGTCACAGACACCGGGTGTGGCATGCCGCAAAGCACCATCAACCGGGCCTTTGATCCGTTCTTTACCACCAAGCCCATCGGCCAGGGCACAGGCCTTGGACTGTCGATGATCTATGGTTTCAGCAAACAATCACGCGGCCACGTCGCCATTCAAAGTGAAGTGGGCGAAGGCACCACGGTGAGTCTGTTTCTGCCACGTTTCGGCGGTGACGTGCCTCAGGACAGCCCGGTGCACATCCAGCACGCTCCGTTCGCACAGAATGGCGAAACCGTGCTGATCGTCGAGGACGATCCGGCGGTTCGGGTGTTGGTCAGTACGGTGCTGAGTGATCTGGGCTATGCCTTCGTCGAGGCTGGCGATGCCGACAGCGCGGTGCCGATTCTCGACTCCGGGCAGCGTATCGATCTGTTGATCAGCGACGTTGGATTGCCCGGCATGAATGGCCGGCAACTGGCAGAAATCGGCCGGCAATACCGGCCGGATCTGAAGGTGTTGTTCATCACCGGCTACGCCGAACACGCGGCGGTGCGTGGCGGTTTCCTTGATCCTGGCATGCAGATGATCACCAAGCCGTTCACCTTCGACCTGCTGACGGCGAAGGTGCGGGAGATGATCCGGATTTGACGCGCCCCCTGTAGCAGCTGGCGTAGGCTGCGTTCGAGGACGAAGTCCTCGCCAAGGGATTGTGTAGCCCAGATAAGCGGCCGCTGCGCGCCCGAACGCAGCCTTCGGCAGCTGCTACACAGAACATGCGGCTCTCAGGAAAGCATTTCCTGCATAAGCTCTTGCAGTACATCCAGATCAAACGGCTTGGCCAGAATCGGTGCTTTACGGGTGATCGGGCTGTCCGTCTCGCGGATTTCCTGCGGATAACCGCTGATGAAAATGACCTTGAGTTCCGGTCGCAGCTTCACGGCGGGTTCAGCAATCTGAACGCCAGAGATTCCGCCCGGCAGGCGGAAGTCGGTGATCATCATGTCCAGATGTGGTTTGCTCGACAGAATCTCGAAGGCCTGCTCGCCGTTTTCGGCCTGCAATACCCGATAGCCCTCCCCCGACAGATAGGCCGACAGCACCATCAAAATCGAGGGGTCATCTTCGACGATCAATACGACGTCTTGTGCATCTTCACTCATGGGAAGCCTTTGTTCGGTCAATAGCTGCTGATACGACCGTGGGGTCGATCAGAGGTTGCGTTTATCTGGCTGTTTTCCTACAGCGGCAGACAAACGCGAAACAAGGCGCCTTCGCCAATCCGGCTTTCGACGGTAATGGAACCGCCATGGGCGGCCACAATCTGTTCGGAAATAAACAAGCCCAGGCCCAACCCCGCGACAGCGTGTTTGGCCGTGACGCGTTCGAACTGCTGGAAAATACGCTTCTGGTTCTCTTCGCTGATACCGATCCCAAGGTCGCGCACTTCCACCCGAGCCTGACCGCTCTCACTGTACACCTTAACGGTGATCGGACTCTTGGCGCCGTAGCGCAAAGCATTGGTCAGCAGGTTGGAAATCACCTGTTCAATGCGAAATTCGTCCCAGTTGCCCACCACCGGTTGCTCGGCCTCGAAGGTGACCGAGGACTCGGCAGCATCGATCTGCGGTGCAAAGTTCTGCAACAAGCCGCGAACCAGCGCCGACATATCGAAGCGCGTCGGTCGTATCGACAACTTGCCGGTACGAATGCGCGACACATCGAGCATGTCTTCGATCAGGCGGATCAGGCTTTTGATCTGCCGCTCATCGCGATCGACCATCGCGTGCATCTTGTCCAGGGTGAACGCCGCGGCGTTATCCCGGGCCAGGTGCATCTTGCGCAACTGGGTTTCGAGGATCAGGCCATTGAGCGGCGTGCGGACTTCGTGGGCGACGATGGACATGAAGTCATCACGCATGCGCACCGCTTGCTCCAGTTCCAGCTGGGTACTCTGTAACTGCTTGAGCAGCGCTTCCTGCTCACGGCGGCTTTGCTCCAGTTCTTCGACCTGCTGTTTCATTGCCTTGCTTTGGCGAAACAGTTCGACGAACACGTTGACCTTGCTCTTGACCGCATGAATATCCAGCGGCTTGTAGAGGAAATCCACGGCGCCGCTTTCGTAGCCCTTGAACGCGTAGTTCAGCTCACGACCGGCCGCACTGACGAAGACAATCGGGATGTTCCTGGTCTTTTCCGTGCCGCGCATCAGCTCGGCCAGCTCGAAGCCGTTCATGCCGGGCATCTGCACGTCGAGAATAGCCATGGCGAATTCGTGTTGCAGCAACAGCGACAAGGCTTCGTCGGCGGACAAGGCTTTATAGACGATACGGTCTTCGCGCTTGATCAGCGCTTCGAGCGCCAACAGGTTCTCCGGCAGATCGTCGACGATCAGCAGTTTGGCTTGGATAGTACTTAGCATGCGATTCGTTCCAGCTCGACAAGCAGACGGCCGATGCCGCGTATAGGGAGAATGTGGTCCGGCTGGTGTAGATCAAGCGCAGCCTGAGGCATGGTCGCGACCTGGGCTTCATCCGGGTCCTGGACGATGGTCATGCCGCCACGACGCTTGACCTGGGCCAGGCCGTGGGCGCCATCACGGTTGGCTCCGGTCAACAACACCGCGGCCAGGGCTGAACCGTAGGCATCGGCGGCCGACTCGAACAGGTAATCGATGGCCGGTCGCGAATAATGCACGCGGGCTTCCAGGCTCAAGGAAAAACTGCGGTCTTGCTCCACCGACAAGTGATAACCCGGTGTCGCGAAATACAGCGTTCCGGCTTCAACCAGCGTCTTGTCGCGGGCTTCCAGTACAGGCATGGATACTCGCCGTGCGAACACCTCGGCCAGAGGGCTGCGACGTTCGTCCGGCAGGTGCAAAACCACGATGATCGGCAGCTTGAAGCCTTCTCGCAATGGGCTGAGGATGTTCAGCAACGCCTCCACACCGCCGGCCGAGGCGCCAATCACGATGGCCTCTATAGAAGGAAAATCCGCTGCACTGTTCATGATTTGCGGTAAATCCGTTCTTGTTTGACCAACGGTTCGAATTGGTTGCCGTAGGCCGAAAAATCCAGGGTTTCCTTACTACCCAGCACCAAAAATCCTCGATGGCAAAGGGACTCATGAAACAAACCGAAAGCACGATCCTGAAGCTTTTTGTTGAAATAAATCAATACATTACGACACGAAATTAATTGAGTTTCTGAAAAGACACTGTCGGTCGCCAAGCTGTGATCGGCGAAGGTCACGTTCTCACACAGCGTCTTGTCGAAAATGGCGTAACCGTAAGCCGCCGTGTAGTAG
>NZ_JBBWCB010000186.1:0-8621 GCF_039888995.1 Pseudomonas rossensis
TGTGGCGGGGGCGGTGGTGTTGGCGGGTGTGATGGTTGCCAGCAACACCTGGAAAGCACTGAAAGGCTGAAGCTAGAACTCTTTCCATAAGTAACGCATAACAAATGTGGGAGCGAGCTTGCTCGCGATAGCGGTGTAACAATCAACATAGAAGTTGAATGTTATGGCCTCATCGCGAGCAAGCTCGCTCCCACAGTTGTTTATTGCCGATGGATTTACTCGGCGATCTGCAACTTGCGCGACTCGGTGTACACGTAGCGCACTTTCTCGTACTCGAATGGCGAGTTCAGTTGGCCGTAGCGGAAGCCGGTCTGGTAGCGCTTGTCGACGCTGCGCAGGACCCAGACCTCGGGGTGGTTGGAGCTGACTTCGGAGACGTTCAGGAAGTTGATCGCCGATTCCGCGCTGAAGTCCACCACCAGGCCGCCGGTGTCGCGGATGTTCGAAGGGCCGAGGATCGGCAACACGAAGTAGGCGCCGCTGGGTACACCGTAGAAGCCCAGCGTCTGGCCGAAGTCTTCGCTCTGGCGCGGCAGACCCATGGCGGTGGCCGGATCCCACAGGCCGGCGATGCCGACGGTGGTGTTGAGCAGCAGGCGCGCGGTGGTTTCCATCGAGCGCTGCCCCTTGAACTGTAGCAAGCTGTTCAACAGGTTCGGCACGTCACCGAGGTTATTGAAGAAGTTGCTGACACCGGTGCGCAGGAAACTCGGCGTGATGTAGCGATAGCCATCGACCACTGGCAGGAACACCCATTGGTCGAAGCGGTAGTTGAAGTGGTAGACGCGGCGGTTCCACTCTTCCAGCGGGTCGTAGACGTTCAGCGCGTTGAGCGTCGAGCGTTCGAATTCGCGCTGATCCAGCCCCGGGTTGAATTTGAGTTTGCTCAACGGCTCCTTGAAGCCGTCACTGTCGATGACAACCGGTGCGTTGGCTTTGCTGTTGTCGGCATTGGCGACGCCTGCACAGAGTAACGCGGCGATAAGCAGGAGGTATTTAGCCACGGAAGAACTCCAGCATGGCGTCGCTGTTGACGCGGTAATTCAGGTTGCCGCAATGGCCACCCAGGGGATAAACGGTCAAACGATCGCCAAAGGTCTTGCGCAGGAAACCAAGGTCGCCAGGGCCGAGAATGACGTCGTCGGCGTTGTGCATAACGGCGATTTTCGGGCTGTCGTGCAGGTAATCCTTGAGCGCGTACAAACTGACCTGATCGATCAGTTGCAGCAGGCTGCCGCCGTCGGTGCGGGCGCGCCACATCGGGATGACTTGTTCGGTGATGTAACAGTCGAAGTCACACTGCAGCGCGCGTTTGAGGAACGGCGTGAGGGTGGTGCCTTCGGTGATCGGGTATTTCGGTGGAGTGATCAGACCGCGACGGTTGATCAGGTCCGAGGTGAAGGCAATGTCGGCTGCCGAGAAGCGGAACGAAGTGCCGATCAGCATGGCCATCTGTTCGTTGCTCAGGTGCTGCTTGGACTGCTGGAAGTCGTAGAGCAGCGCATCGTTGAGGTCGATGTAACCTTTCTGCTGGAAGTAACGGGTCAGTTTGTCCAGCACCAGCTCGTAGAAAGTGGTGGTGTTGTTGATGCCCTTGACCTCGGTCTGGACGAGCTTGTCCAGGTTGGTAATCGAGGTGTAGAGGTTGACCGGCGGGTTGAGCAGCAAGACTTTCTTGAAATTGAAGCTGCGGCGGGTTTCATCCAGGTGTGCGACAAATGCCGCGTCCAATGCACCCAGGCTGTAGCCGGTCAGGTAGTAATCAGTGACGGGCACTTTCGGGTTTTGTGCCCGCACGGCCTGCATCACCCG
Source organism: Pseudomonas rossensis (assembly GCF_039888995.1). NCBI lineage: Bacteria > Pseudomonadati > Pseudomonadota > Gammaproteobacteria > Pseudomonadales > Pseudomonadaceae > Pseudomonas > Pseudomonas rossensis. The sequence continues at coordinate 1,813 of NZ_JBBWCB010000186.1, forward strand.
GTACATGTCTTCGGCGTCTTCCTTGGTGATGCCGGGTGTAGCAAAGCGTGAGGCGGCGCTCATGAAGTCGAAGCTGGTGGGCGACGACAGTTGCACCACGTGGTAGCCGGCCTTGTAGTAGAGCTTTTTCAGGTACTCGTTATGGCTGCTATCATAGCGCGCGCCGGTGCCGGCGATCAGGAAGATCAGCGGTGCGGCTTTATCTTGTGTGGCGATGCGGTAGGTGAGCTTCTTTACCGGCCAGAAGTTGTCCGGCAGGTCGAACTCACGCTCCGGGCGCAACCTGACGCTGCGGTCGGCCTGATTGATGTCGTCGTCCAGCGGCAACTCCGGACGCAGGTCCGGCGGTGTCGTGGCAATGGTCGCCTCGAACGGATTGGTCAAGGGGTAGCCATAGCTGGCGGCGTCGATGTCCACCGCCAGTGCGGACGCACTCAAAATAAGGCCGCCAAACAGGGCGGCGAAGCGCAAGGAACGGAGCATGACTAGATCTCTTAGAGAAAGGTACCGAATGAAGTTCGCAGGCTATGACCACGGGGTTTGCGCCAAAGTGCCATGGATCGGCACCAATCAGGCCAAATTTCGGAGTAATAGTAGCTGGACGATACACTTTGCAGCTATTTCGTGACCAATTATCTCTTAGACGCGTTTGCTTACCGCTGACGGGGGATTAAGCTGGCCGCCGTTTTCGTTTATTGGAGTGCTTCATGTCCCGCCGTCTGCCTGTGATTCTGCTGCTCGTTCTCCTGCCGTTATGGCTGGCCGCCAGTTATGGCGCGCGTTATGGCTTCATGGAGGATGCTCAATGGGTCGGCATCTGCGTGGACGAAGCGAGCCGCTGGGAATGTCAGGTTCGTTCGAGCCTGGGTCTGATGATTCACTTCAATGTTTTGGGCTTCGCGGCATTGGCGGCAGCCGTTATCGGTTTTGTGCTACCGGGCCGGGCAGGGTGGTGGTTGGCCGTGTTGGCGCTGGTTTTCGGGTTTCCGGCGTTGGCGTTGTACAACACGACTTTGGCTGTTTTTGCGGTGGTGATTGCTGGGTTGCGGTTGGTCCGGGAAAACCGCGTTGCCTGATACAGAAAGATCGCAGCCTGCGACAGCTCCTACACAGGAATACGCGTTTCCCTGTAGGAGCTGCCGCAGGCTGCGATCTGTTGATCTTGCTTTATGATCAGCCTTTGCGAACCCGCAAACTGCGCCACAACGCTGCAACCATCAACACACTCACCAGCGCCCAACCCCAGGCCTGCTGATTCTGCAACCCTTCACGATACAGCTGTGGCGCAATGCCAGCACCGATGATGAAGGTCAGCAGGGCAATCTCCCGACGCGGCACGCTCACCGGGCGACACAGATAGACCAGCGCCGGCAGGATGAATGCGACACTCGGGAAGCTGCGATAACGTGGATCGAACACCAGCTCCAGCATCGTCACCGCAGCGGCAAACCCGGCCGCGGCGAGCAACCAGCCCGCCCGACGTTCCAGCGTGTTGAACGCGCGTCCGCGCCAGCCAGTGCGAGCGCTCAGGGTCAGTGCCGCATGCGCCAGCACCAACACGTTCAACGCCGTCAGCAAAGCGACCCACAACCATTCACTGGTAAACCGCGTAGTGACACGGGCCAGGTCGCCCCAGGCGCCAATCGAGCAAGCGGCCAGCGCACCCAACAGCGGTAGAACCAGCGCTTCGCGAGTGCTGCGTACACGGCCGCCAAGGATCAACGTGCCAAGGAAGATCAAACCACCCACCACCAGCCACTGCGTCCAGTAAGGCACGTTGGACACTGGACCGGCGAGCACACCTTTGTCCTGGCGATCGGCATCGAACAGCCCCCAGTAACCACCGACCGCACCTTCGCTGGCGCGTTTCCACGGCTGGTCGAAGGCTTCGATCAGGTTGTAATGCCAGCCTTGCTGCTCCGCCATGATGACAAAAGAGCGAATGAACTTGGCTTCATTGACCCGGCTCGGCAGGGCGGTCTCACGCTGACGCCCTTCACTGGGCCAGCCGGTTTCACCAATCATCACGTCCTTGGGTGCGAACTTGTTGCCGAACACCTGACGTACTTCGGCCACATGCTGCAGAGCGGCGTCGATATTCGACGGGTCATCTTCCCAGTACGGCAACAAGTGGATAGTCAGGAAATCCACCGCCGGGGCAACTTCCGGGTGCTGGAGCCAGAACTCCCAGACGTCGGCGTAAGTGACAGGTTGTTTGACCTGGCTTTTGACTTTGTTAATGAGCTTGGCCAGCTGCGCGCCAGTGACTTCCTTGCGCAACAGGGTTTCGTTGCCGACGATCACCGAGGTCACTACGTCCGCGTTGGCGTTGGCCGAGGCGATCAGCAGGTCGACTTCCTTGGCGGTGTCCACCGGGTTGCTATTGACCCAGGCGCCGATCATCAGCTTCAGCCCGTGCTTGCGCGCCAGGTCGGGCAGGGCCTCGAGGCCGGTCATGGAATAGGTACGGATGCATTCGAAGCTTTTGGCCAGCAGCGCGAGGTCGGCGTCCATGCGCTCAGGGCGCAGCTTGAACGGCTGATCGAACGGCGATTGGTCCTTGTCGAACGGGGTGTAGGAGGCGCATTGCAGCTTGTGCGTCGCGTTGGCCACGTCCGGCAGCACCACCGGTTTACCGAGGCCGTACCAGAAGCCACCCAGGGCAAAAAGCCCCAACAGGCAGGCGAATAGATAAGCAGAAAAAGGAAAGCGGGATGTCGCGGGCATGGTCAGGCCGTCTGGGAGCAAAGCCGCGCATGTTACCTTCATTTGCCGCGTGCTTGGTGGCCTGCATACTTTTGACATGCAAAGTTCGGGCGGATTGGCCGGCGGACTTCCGGTGGTCTAGATTAATGGCGTTCTGATGTCGTTTCTCGATGCCTTGAGGTCGCTGGCAGAGAAGGTCGCCATTGTCGTGAGGTTGATTATCGACGCATCAGTGCTCTCATCGATAAATCGCGCTGATGTTCGGACGGGTTTGCGGTGGGCGTGATGGGGGCGCTGTGCACCATAACAATACGTTGACGCGACTCGGCATCCGTCGAGCGCAGCACTTTCGGGGAAGTAACGATGAAGATGCGACGACTTTTAGGCGCGAGTGCCGCTCTGGTGCTTGCGATTGGCTCCACATTCGCCAATGCCGAGAGCAAAACCCTGAGCATCGGCTACGTTGACGGTTGGTCCGACAGCGTTGCCACCACTCATGTGGCGGCCGAAGTGATCAAGCAGAAGCTGGGTTATGACGTGAAGTTGCAAGCTGTCGCCACCGGGATCATGTGGCAGGGTGTGGCCACCGGGAAACTCGACGCCATGATGTCTGCGTGGCTGCCTGTGACTCACGGCGATTACTGGACCAAGGACAAGGATCAGGTCGTCGATTACGGTCCGAACTTCAAAGACGCGAAAATCGGCTTGATCGTGCCGGAGTACGTCAAAGCCAAATCCATTGATGATCTTAAAACCGACGACAGCTTCAAAAAACGCATCGTCGGCATCGACGCCGGTTCAGGCGTAATGCTCAAGTCCGAGCAGGCAATCAAGGACTACGATCTGACCGGCTATCAACTCAAGGCCAGTTCCGGCGCCGGGATGATCGCCGAGCTGACCCGTGCCGAGAAGAAAAACGAATCCATCGCCGTCACCGGTTGGGTGCCGCACTGGATGTTCGCCAAGTGGAAACTGCGCTTCCTGGATGATCCGAAAGGCGTTTTTGGCGCGGCTGAAACCGTGAACAACATCGGCAGCAAAGAACTGGCCACCAAGGCTCCGGAAGTTGCCAAGTTCCTGAAGAACTTCCAGTGGGCGTCGAAAGACGAAATCGGCGAAGTCATGTTGGCCATTCAGGATGGTGCCAAACCTGAAGCCGCAGCGAAGGATTGGGTGGCCAAACACCCGGAACGCGTTGCAGACTGGATCAAATGATTTGAGCTGACGCGTCTAGTCAGCACCTTCCAGGGCCGCTTGATATCACAGTCAAGCGGCCTTTTGCTTTTCTGCATTTCATGTAGAGAGATGACGGGTGCAAAGCAGGCTAATTATTAATTGCTGAAAAATGGCAAAACCGTCATGTCGTTCTAATACTAAGGTCGTCTGGAACCAGTTCCGTAGCCGCATAGAGTGGATGACGTTACAACTTCATCTGTGCTGCGAGGATAAAAACAATGAACGACAGCATTTACCTCTCGATTCAAAACAGCCCGCGCTTCAAGGAGCTGGTTAGTAAGCGAGAAAGGTTCGCCTGGATTCTTTCGGCGATCATGCTTGGGCTTTACTCCGGATTCATCCTGTTGATTGCTTACGGGCCGCATATTCTGGGCGCGAAAATCAGCCCTGAGTCTTCGATTACCTGGGGGATACCGATTGGTGTCGGGCTGATTCTCTCGGCCTTTATCCTGACTGCAATCTACGTACGACGCGCCAATGGCGAATTCGACGACCTGAACAATGCGATTCTCAAGGAGGCTCAGCAATGATCCGGCGTCTAATGGCTCTATTGAGCATCGCAGCTTTCGCGCCTGGTGCCTGGGCCGCTGAAGCCCTGACTGGTGAAGTCAACAAACAACCGCTTAACGTCTCTGCGATTTTGATGTTCGTAGCGTTCGTCGGTTTGACCCTGTGCATTACCTACTGGGCTTCCAAGCGTAACAATTCGGCAGCCGACTACTATGCGGCGGGTGGCAAGATCACCGGCTTCCAGAACGGTCTGGCGATTGCCGGTGACTACATGTCGGCGGCGTCCTTCCTGGGTATTTCCGCCCTGGTGTTCACCTCCGGCTACGACGGCCTGATCTACTCGATCGGCTTCCTGGTGGGCTGGCCGATCATTCTGTTCCTGATCGCCGAGCGCCTGCGTAACCTGGGTAAATACACCTTTGCCGACGTGGCGTCCTATCGCCTTGGGCAAACACAGATCCGCACGCTGTCCGCTTGTGGCTCGCTGGTGGTGGTGGCGTTCTACCTGATCGCACAAATGGTCGGTGCCGGCAAGCTGATTCAACTGCTGTTCGGTCTCGACTATCACATTGCAGTGATCCTGGTCGGTGTCCTGATGTGCATGTACGTGTTGTTCGGCGGCATGCTGGCGACCACTTGGGTGCAGATCATCAAGGCAGTGTTGCTGCTGTCCGGTGCCTCGTTCATGGCGCTGATGGTGATGAAGCACGTCAACTTCGACTTCAATGCGCTGTTTTCCGAGGCGATCAAGGTTCACGCCAAAGGTGAAGCGATCATGAGCCCGGGTGGCCTGGTGAAAGACCCGATCTCAGCGTTCTCCTTAGGGCTGGCACTGATGTTCGGTACCGCGGGCCTGCCGCACATTCTGATGCGCTTCTTCACCGTGAGTGATGCGAAAGAAGCTCGCAAGAGCGTGCTGTATGCAACCGGCTTCATTGGTTACTTCTACATCCTTACCTTCATCATCGGCTTCGGCGCGATCTTGCTGGTTAGCACCAACCCTGCCTTTAAAGATGCGGCTGGCGCGCTGTTGGGCGGCAACAACATGGCGGCGGTGCACTTGGCCAACGCGGTGGGTGGCAGTGTTTTCCTTGGCTTCATCTCTGCAGTGGCGTTCGCGACCATTCTGGCGGTTGTGGCTGGTTTGACCCTGGCCGGCGCTACGGCGGTGTCTCACGACCTTTACGCCAGCGTGATCAAGAAGGGCAAGGCGAACGACAAGGACGAGATCCGCGTCTCGAAAATCACCACCGTCTGTCTGGGTGTGTTGGCGATTGGTCTGGGCATTCTGTTCGAAAGCCAGAACATCGCGTTCATGGTGGGCCTGGCGTTCTCCATCGCGGCGAGCTGTAACTTCCCGGTGCTGCTGCTTTCCATGTACTGGAAGAAGCTGACCACGCGTGGTGCGATGATTGGCGGCTGGTTGGGTCTGATCAGTGCCGTTGGTTTGATGGTCCTTGGGCCAACCATTTGGGTGCAGATCCTGCATCACGAGAAGGCTATCTTCCCGTATGAGTACCCGGCGCTGTTCTCCATGGCCATTGCGTTTATAGGGATCTGGTTCTTCTCGATCACTGACAAGTCGACTGCGGCTGACAATGAGCGGGCGCTGTTCTTCCCTCAGTTTGTTCGTTCGCAGACGGGTTTGGGGGCGAGTGGGGCTGTTTCGCACTAAGGCTTCAGCTTTGTTTATATAAGCTGCGTTAAACAGAAATGCCCCGGTCGAGAGATTGGGGCATTTTTTGTTGGGCGGTTTATCTCCCGCTATAGGAGAAAAGCGGCCTGACAGCCGACCTGTTTCTTTTGGGTGTACATATCCATTTCTGCGGTAACGGCGGCTGGCGGTTTCGCTCTTACAGCGAGTCCCTTTTTCAAACGCCAAAAAGGAACCAAAAGGCTTCGCCCCGGCGTACGGCGCCTCGCTAAAGCTCCGCGTTCCCTCGCTACGGTGTCCATCAGGGGGCATCGCCTACGGTCTGCTTCGCGACGACCTCCTCTCGATGTGTTCGGCTTCGCCGAATGGCGCTACGCGCCTAACCCCCTGATGAACACCTACGCTCGGCCTGCCGAAGGGGCGAAAGATCAAAAGCAGGATCAACATCAAAAGCCAAAGCTAAAGCCAAGATCAAAAGATCGCAGCCTTCGGCAGCTCTTACAGGGGGGGGCGCGTGCGCTGGAAATCAGGCCGGCCGGCAGGCCGCCTCGATTTTGATTTTGACTCACCGCCCCCTCGAGAGACCGAGTGGAGGTTCTGCGCAGTGGGCAACCCGGCATGGATGCCGGGTTAGCCGCCCCCGGCCATGGATGGCCGATGGCGGCGGGCCCACGGAGCAGGACCGGAGCGAGGGCATGCCGAG
>NZ_JBBWCB010000187.1:0-8557 GCF_039888995.1 Pseudomonas rossensis
GTACAGAAGCTGACCGCTGCTCGCCTGGCTGCTGACGTTGCCGGTACTCCGACCATCATTCTGGCCCGTACCGACGCTAACGCGGCCGACCTGCTGACTTCCGATTGCGACCCGTACGACAAAGAGTTCGTGACTGGCGAACGTACTCAGGAAGGTTTCTACAAAGTGCGCGCTGGTCTCGACCAGGCAATCTCCCGCGGCCTGGCCTACGCGCCGTACGCCGACCTGATCTGGTGCGAAACCGCCAAGCCGGATCTGGACGAGGCTCGTCGCTTCGCTGAAGCGATCAAAAAGGAATACCCGGACCAACTGCTGTCGTACAACTGCTCGCCTTCCTTCAACTGGAAGAAAAACCTGGACGACGCGACCATCGCCAAGTTCCAGCGCGAACTGTCTGCCATGGGTTACAAGCACCAGTTCATCACCCTGGCCGGCATTCACAACATGTGGCACAGCATGTTCAACCTGGCGCACGACTACGCCCGTAACGACATGACTGCCTACGTGAAGCTGCAAGAGCAAGAGTTCGCTGACGCTGCCAAGGGTTACACCTTCGTGGCTCACCAGCAGGAAGTGGGCACCGGCTACTTCGACGACATGACCACTGTGATTCAAGGTGGCTCGTCTTCGGTAACCGCACTGACCGGTTCGACTGAAGAAGAACAGTTCCACTGATCCGATTCGCCTGAGCCAACGGCCGTTGCGGACCGAATAGAAAGCTAACCGCAACGTCGCACATCTGACGCCCCGACTGGTTCGGGGCGTTTTTTTTGCCTGTGATTTCACAAACACCATCAATCCCTGTGGGAGCGGGCTTGCCCGCGATGATGGCGGTCTTCCAACCGACATCTGCAGCGCCTGACACACCGCAATCGCGGGCAAGCCCGGCTCCCACAAGGACTGTATGGACCTCAAAATCCCGCGAAAATCATTGATCCAGAGCAATTTCTCGATCATGAAAACAAGGTAAAACGACCCCGCTCGCTACTTGTTGTTACGCGCATATAAGACAACTTCCCGACTCTCACCCCGTTAAACAGTTTAAAAACCACTCCAAACAATATTGATTATCATTTAGCCACAACTATGTTCGTTACATTCCCTACAAAACATAATTGATGAAATGCCGGCTAATGCCCGAACCGCATGGGCTGCGGGGCTTTGGAGGTGCGCTATGTCCTTATTCCTATAAATAATTTCGCTATAGGAATTTTACTTGCACGGTGTTGTGCCATAAAATCAGCGGGATTGATTGCTGCGACATATCGTCACTGCTTTGTTTCTTTTCAAGCTCAGAGACCTTTGCTCTCTGTTAAGGATTACCAGCATGCCCGAAGCGACAGGACTCATGGCCCACAACTGGGGCTTTGCCATTTTCCTTCTGGGCGTCGTCGGCCTTTGTGCCTTCATGCTCGGCGTCTCCAGCCTCCTCGGGTCAAAAGCCTGGGGCCGCAGCAAAAACGAACCGTTCGAATCCGGCATGCTGCCTACAGGTGGCGCCCGTCTGCGGCTCTCTGCAAAATTCTATCTGGTCGCGATGCTCTTCGTGATCTTCGATATCGAAGCCCTTTTTCTCTTTGCATGGTCTGTGTCCGTCCGCGAAAGCGGCTGGACCGGATTCGTCGAAGCTCTCGTTTTCATAGCAATTCTGTTGGCAGGCCTTGTCTACCTATTCCGAGTGGGCGCCCTTGACTGGGCTCCGGAAGCTCGTCGTAAGCGGCAAGCGAAGCTGAAACAATGAGGCTTTGGCAATGCAATACAATCTCACCAGGATCGACCCCGATGCTCCTAACGAGCAGTATCCGATTGGCGAACGGGAAACCGTTTCCGATCCGTTAGAAGATCAAGTCCACAAAAACATTTTCATGGGCAAGCTCGAAGACGTGCTTAACGGCACGATCAACTGGGGGCGCAAGAACTCCCTGTGGCCGTACAACTTCGGTCTTTCGTGCTGCTACGTGGAAATGACCACCGCCTTCACGGCGCCCCACGACATCGCACGCTTTGGCGCCGAGGTTATCCGGGCATCGCCGCGTCAGGCGGATTTCATGGTTATCGCCGGTACCTGCTTCATCAAGATGGCGCCGATCATTCAGCGTCTCTACGAGCAAATGCTCGAACCTAAATGGGTTATCTCCATGGGTTCGTGCGCCAACTCCGGTGGCATGTACGACATCTACTCTGTCGTTCAAGGGGTGGACAAGTTCCTGCCCGTGGACGTCTACGTGCCTGGCTGCCCGCCCCGCCCTGAAGCTTTTCTGCAAGGCTTGATGCTGTTGCAGGAGTCGATTGGACAGGAGCGTCGCCCACTTTCCTGGGTCGTCGGCGATCAAGGCGTGTACCGCGCCGAGATGCCTTCGCAAAAGGAACAGCGCCGCGAACAGCGAATCGCAGTCACCAACCTGCGCAGCCCCGACGAAGTCTGATCCAGATCCGCTTCTTTTATAGAACGAGAAACTGGCTTCATTCTTTACGTTGACCGAAAGCGATAAATAACCATGACTACAGGCAGTGCTCTGTACATCCCGCCTTATAAGGCAGACGACCAGGATGTGGTCGTCGAACTGAATAACCGTTTTGGCCCCGAGGCGTTCACCGCCCAGCCTACCCGCACCGGCATGCCGGTGCTTTGGGTTGCCCGTGCCAAACTCGTCGAAGTCCTGACCTTCCTGCGTAACCTGCCCAAGCCGTACGTCATGCTCTATGACCTGCACGGCGTGGACGAGCGTCTGCGCACCAAGCGTCAAGGGCTGCCAAGCGGCGCCGACTTCACTGTGTTCTATCACTTGATGTCGATCGAACGTAATAGTGACGTAATGATCAAGGTCGCCTTGTCCGAGAGCGACCTCAGCGTGCCGACCGTGACCGGCATCTGGCCGAACGCCAACTGGTACGAACGTGAAGTGTGGGACATGTACGGCATCAACTTTGCCGGTCACCCGCACCTGACCCGCATCATGATGCCGCCGACCTGGGAAGGTCACCCGTTGCGCAAGGACTTCCCGGCCCGTGCCACCGAGTTCGACCCGTTCAGCCTGACCCTGGCCAAGCAACAGCTTGAGGAAGAAGCCGCGCGCTTCAAGCCTGAAGACTGGGGCATGAAGCGTTCCGGTGCGAACGAGGACTACATGTTCCTCAACCTCGGTCCTAACCACCCTTCCGCGCACGGTGCGTTCCGCATCATTCTGCAGCTGGACGGTGAAGAGATCGTCGACTGCGTACCGGACGTCGGTTACCACCACCGTGGTGCCGAGAAGATGGCCGAGCGTCAGTCCTGGCACAGTTTCATTCCGTACACCGACCGTATCGACTACCTCGGCGGCGTGATGAACAACCTGCCGTACGTGCTCTCGGTCGAGAAGCTGGCCGGTATCAAGGTGCCTGAGAAGGTCGACGTCATCCGCATCATGATGGCCGAGTTCTTCCGGATCACCAGCCACCTGCTGTTCCTGGGGACTTACATCCAGGACGTGGGCGCCATGACGCCGGTGTTCTTCACGTTCACCGACCGTCAGAAGGCGTACACGGTGATCGAAGCCATTACCGGCTTCCGTCTGCACCCGGCCTGGTACCGCATCGGTGGCGTCGCTCACGACCTGCCGCGCGGCTGGGAAAAACTGGTGAAAGACTTCATCGAGTGGATGCCAAAGCGTCTGGACGAATACCAGAAAGCCGCACTGGACAACAGCATCCTGCGTGGCCGGACCATCGGCGTCGCCGCCTACAACACCAAAGAAGCCCTGGAATGGGGCGTCACCGGTTCCGGCCTGCGTTCGACCGGTTGCGATTTCGACCTGCGTAAAGCTCGCCCGTATTCCGGTTACGAGAACTTCGAATTCGAAGTGCCGCTGGCGGCCAATGGCGATGCCTACGACCGTTGCATCGTGCGTGTCGAAGAAATGCGCCAGAGCCTGAAGATCATCGAGCAGTGCATGCGCAACATGCCGGAAGGCCCGTACAAGGCGGATCACCCGCTGACCACGCCGCCGCCGAAAGAGCGCACCCTGCAGCACATCGAGACCCTGATCACGCACTTCCTGCAAGTTTCGTGGGGCCCGGTCATGCCGGCCAACGAATCCTTCCAGATGATCGAAGCGACCAAGGGCATCAACAGTTATTACCTGACGAGCGATGGCGGCACCATGAGCTACCGCACCCGGATTCGCACCCCAAGCTTCCCGCACCTGCAGCAGATCCCTTCGGTGATCAAAGGCAGCATGGTCGCGGACTTGATCGCGTACCTGGGTAGTATCGATTTCGTTATGGCCGACGTGGACCGCTAAGCATGAACAGCACGCTTATCCAGACAGACCGTTTCGCCCTGAGCGAAACCGAGCGCTCGGCCATCGAGCACGAGCTGCATCACTACGAAGACCCGCGCGCGGCGTCGATCGAAGCCCTGAAGATCGTCCAGAAGGAACGTGGCTGGGTGCCTGATGGCGCGCTCTACGCCATCGGCGAGATCCTCGGCATCCCGGCGAGCGACGTTGAAGGCGTGGCGACGTTCTATAGCCAGATCTTCCGTCAGCCGGTCGGCCGTCACATCATTCGCGTCTGCGACAGCATGGTCTGCTACATCGGCGGCCATGAGTCCGTGGTCAGCGAAATCCAGAGCAATCTGGGCATCGGCCTGGGTCAGACCACCGCCGATGGTCGTTTCACCCTGCTGCCGGTCTGCTGCCTCGGCAACTGTGACAAGGCGCCGGCGTTGATGATCGACGATGACACTTTCGGTGATGTGCAGCCTGCCGGCGTTGCCAAATTGCTCGAGGGCTACGTATGACCCTGACTTCCTTCGGTCCTGCCAACCGCATCAAGCGGTCGGCCGAGACTCACCCGCTCACCTGGCGTCTGCGTGACGACGGCGAAGCTGTCTGGCTCGACGAGTACCAGGCCAAGAACGGTTACGCGGCTGCGCGCAAAGCCTTCGCCGACATGGCTCAGGACGACATCGTCCAGACCGTGAAAGACTCAGGCCTTAAAGGTCGCGGCGGTGCAGGCTTCCCCACGGGTGTTAAGTGGGGCCTGATGCCCAAAGACGAATCCATCAACATCCGCTACCTGCTGTGCAACGCGGACGAGATGGAACCGAACACCTGGAAAGACCGCATGCTGATGGAGCAACTGCCCCATCTGCTGATCGAAGGCATGCTGATCAGTGCTCGCGCGCTGAAAACCTACCGTGGCTACATCTTCCTGCGTGGCGAATACACCACCGCCGCCAAGCACCTGAACCGTGCCGTGGAAGAAGCCAAGGCAGCTGGCCTGCTGGGTAAAAACATTCTGGGCAGCGGCTTCGATTTCGAGCTGTTCGTCCACACCGGCGCCGGGCGTTACATCTGCGGTGAAGAAACCGCACTGATCAACTCCCTCGAAGGCCGCCGCGCCAACCCGCGCTCAAAGCCGCCCTTCCCTGCGGCCGTTGGCGTGTGGGGCAAGCCGACCTGCGTGAACAACGTTGAAACCCTGTGCAACGTGCCGGCGATCATTGCCGACGGCGTGGACTGGTACAAATCGTTGGCCCGCGAAGGCAGTGAAGACATGGGCACCAAGCTCATGGGCTTCTCCGGCAAGGTCAAGAACCCGGGCCTGTGGGAATTGCCGTTCGGCGTCACCGGTCGCGAGTTGTTCGAAGACTACGCCGGCGGCATGCGCGACGGTTACAAGCTCAAGTGCTGGCAGCCAGGTGGCGCCGGTACCGGTTTCCTGTTGCCGGAACACCTGGACGCACAAATGTACGCCGGCGGCATCGCCAAAGTGGGCACCCGTATGGGTACCGGCCTGGCCATGGCGGTGGACGACAGCGTCAACATGGTGTCCCTGCTGCGCAACATGGAAGAGTTCTTCTCCCGCGAATCCTGCGGCTTCTGCACCCCGTGCCGTGACGGTTTGCCGTGGAGCGTCAAGCTTCTGCGCGCCATCGAGAACGGTGAAGGGCAAGCCGGCGATATCGAGACCCTGCTGGGTCTGGTCGGTTTCCTCGGCCCAGGCAAGACCTTCTGTGCTCACGCACCGGGCGCCGTGGAGCCGTTGGGCAGCGCAATCAAATACTTCCGCCATGAGTTCGAAGCCGGCATCGCGCCTACCAGCGCCGTCGTCCCGCCTCTGGCAAGGCCGATCGTAGTCGGCGCGTAAACGCTTAAAGAAGCGAAGGGTCCGTGCCCTTCGCTTTGTCGTGTGATGACGCCTTGAACGGCTGTGTTGATTCACGCGAATAACAAGATTCCATTAGCCACGCCCGCTGACACCGGGCCAACGAAGAACTTTGAACCATGGCCACTATCCACGTAGACGGCAAAGAGCTCGAAGTCGATGGGGCAGACAACCTGTTACAGGCATGTCTGTCGCTAGGCCTCGATATCCCTTATTTCTGCTGGCACCCAGCCCTTGGCAGCGTTGGCGCTTGCCGCCAGTGCGCGGTCAAGCAGTACACCGACGAAAACGACAAGCGTGGTCGGATCGTCATGTCGTGCATGACGCCAGCTACCGACGGCAGCTGGATCTCCATCGACGACGAAGAAGCGAAAGTGTTTCGCGCCAGCGTCGTTGAATGGCTGATGACCAACCACCCTCACGACTGCCCGGTTTGTGAGGAAGGTGGTCACTGCCACCTGCAAGACATGACGGTGATGACCGGCCACAACGAGCGCCGTTATCGCTTCACCAAGCGTACTCACCAGAACCAGCAACTGGGCCCGTTCATTTCCCACGAAATGAACCGCTGCATCGCTTGCTACCGCTGCGTGCGCTTCTATAAGGACTACGCCGGCGGCACCGACCTCGGTGTATTCGGCGCCCACGACAACGTGTACTTCGGTCGCGTTGAAGACGGCACCCTGGAAAGCGAGTTCTCCGGCAACCTCACCGAGGTCTGCCCGACCGGTGTGTTCACCGACAAGACTCACTCCGAGCGCTACAACCGCAAGTGGGACATGCAGTTCTCTCCGAGCATCTGCCATGGCTGCTCCAGCGGTTGCAACATCTCCCCGGGTGAGCGTTACGGTGAACTGCGTCGCATCGAAAACCGTTTCAACGGTTCGGTGAACCAGTACTTCCTGTGCGACCGTGGCCGTTTCGGCTATGGCTACGTCAATCGCAAAGATCGCCCGCGTCAGGCATTGCTGGCCAACGGCGCCAAGCTGACGCTCGACGAAGCGCTGGATAAAGCGGCCGATCTGCTGCGCGGTCGCAACATCGTCGGCATCGGTTCGCCGCGTGCCAGCCTCGAAAGCAACTACGCGTTGCGCGAACTGGTCGGCGCCGAACACTTCTACTCCGGTATCGAAGCCGCTGAGCTGGAACGCATTCGCCTGGTCATGCAGGTGCTGAAAGACAGCCCGCTGCCGATCCCGAACATGCGCGACATCGAAGACCACGACGCGATCTTCGTCCTCGGCGAAGACCTGACCCAGACCGCTGCGCGTATGGCCCTGTCCCTGCGTCAATCGGTCAAAGGCAAAGCCGAAGACATGGCGGACGCCATGCGCGTTCAGCCTTGGCTCGACGCCGCCGTGAAGAACATCGGTCAGAACGCTCTGAACCCGCTGTTCATCGCCAGCCTGGCTGAAACCAAGCTCGACGACATCGCTGAAGAATGCGTTCACGCGGCGCCAGACGACCTGGCCCGCATCGGTTTCGCCGTGGCTCACGCCCTCGACGCCAGCGCGCCTGCCGTTGAAGGCCTGGACGCTGAAGCCCTTGAGCTGGCCAAGCGCATTGCCGACGCCCTGCTCGCCGCCAAGCGGCCGCTGATCATCGCCGGTACTTCCCTCGGCTCTAAAGCCTTGATCGAAGCCGCGGCAAACATCGCCAAAGCCCTGAAGCTGCGCGAGAAGAACGGTTCCATCAGCCTGATCGTGCCAGAGGCCAACAGCCTCGGCCTGGCCATGCTCGGTGGTGAGTCGGTCGACGCAGCCCTGCAAGCGGTGATTGACGGCAAGGCCGACGCCATCGTCGTGCTGGAAAACGATCTGTACACCCGTACCGATAAAGCCAAGGTCGATGCCGCCCTGAACGCCGCGAAAGTGGTGATCGTGGCGGACCATCAGAAGACCGCCACCAGCGATCGCGCGCACCTGGTTCTGCCAGCGGCCAGCTTCGCTGAAGGCGACGGTACGCTGGTCAGCCAGGAGGGTCGCGCCCAGCGCTTCTTCCAGGTCTTTGACCCGACTTACCTCGACGCTAGCATCATGGTTCACGAAGGCTGGCGCTGGCTGCATGCCCTGCGCGCCACCCTGTTGAACCAGCCGATCGACTGGACCCAACTGGACCACGTCACCGCTGCCTGTGCCGCAAGCACTCCGCAACTGGCCGGCATTGTCAGCGCCGCACCGTCCGCCGCGTTCCGCATCAAGGGCCTGAAACTGGCTCGCGAACCGCTGCGTTACAGCGGCCGGACCGCCATGCGCGCCGACATCAGCGTGCACGAACCGCGTACTTCCCAGGACAACGACACCGCGTTCTCGTTCTCCATGGAAGGTTACTCGGGCTCGGTCGAACCGCGTCAGCAAGTGCCATTCGCCTGGTCGCCGGGCTGGAACTCGCCGCAAGCCTGGAA
>NZ_JBBWCB010000188.1:0-8508 GCF_039888995.1 Pseudomonas rossensis
GAGCAGCGCCGGCCCCTGCGGGTTGCGCGCCACGGCTTGTTCAAAGGCCCAACCCAGGCCGCAGGGTTGATCCGGCTTGAGCCTGGAGGTCTTTATGCCCCGCACGAGCCGAGGAATGGCCCGGGTGATGGAGGGCAGCTTACGCAGCATCTTGCCCCAGGTAATCATGTCGCTGTTGCTAGTCATGGCGCCTCCTCATGGGTGATCCGTTTCAGCCGGACAGCTTGTGACAAGCGCCCTGCCAACCGATCGTTTTTATTCTGTGCATGTCGCCAGGCGCAGGAGGATGCGTGTCGGTAGGCCTTAGAACTCGTCGGCAACCGACTCCAGAATCTTGCCCATCAGGTACACGGTGGTGCGCGCGACCTGCTTCACCGCTTCTTTTTCTTCATCGGTGACGACCCAACGGTCGATGGCCGCGTTGACTTCCGCGGAGTGTTTTTCATCGATGATGGCGTGGGCGACGAAGAAGGTCAGTTCTTTGTCGGTGAGTTTGAGGTGGTTCTTACACACGTCCATCAGCGGTTCGAGGTGCTCGTAGCAGTCCTCGGCCCAGAAGCTGTAGCCTAGGCGCGGAATGATGCCGCGGCATACGGAGACGAAATCCAGATAACCGTAGAAGGCCTCGGTGGCCGGCAGCATCGGCTTTTCAAACTCGGATTTGTCGACGCCGATGGCGATCAGGTCGTTGTAGGCCATGTTTTCGTGGCCCAGTTCTTCCAAGGCATGTTTCATGGCAAAACGCAGCAGGCCGACTTTGGTGTGGTCCTGGTTCCAGCACGCCACCGCCTGGTTGATCGCGTTGTTCTTGGTGTAGTGATACACCTGAACGACGGACTTAACGTAAGGATCACGTTGCAGTTCGGGCCGTTTTATCATCTGGAAGAACCGGCCGATTTTGATCTTTTCCCATTCGGCATCACAGACGGCTTTGAGCTCTGTTCGAAACTCGGTCATTTCAGTCATCTCACTCTCTTCCTTGGCGGGTTGATACATCGTTTATAACAATTGTTATTGTGTTGCGCTAACGCAGATTTACAGTCGCAATACGGATTTAATGATGTAAATGAACTTGGAGAAGAACCCCAAACCTTCGATAGTGTCCCAATGTTCCATCAGCACGCCATTTTCCACGCGGTAGATATCAATCACCTTGTAGTTGACGGTGAAGAACTTGTGCTTGGCCCAGTGTTTGGCATACAGAAATACGTAATCGCCTTCGGCGCACACGCGTTCAATGCTGGCACCGGACTCGGGAAACGTCTTGAAAAACTGGGTAAAGTACGTCTTGAAGCCTTCACGGCGCGGCGGAATAAATACGTTGTTGTGCTGAACATATTCTTCGGCAATCAATGTATCGGCGACCGCCAGTTCACGCTGGCCAAACATGCGCTCATAAAACTCAATAACGACTTCTTTGTTTTTGGCTTCCATCCTGGATCTTCCTCAATGATATGGTATTTATGATTTTTATACCGCCAGTGAGTGCCGTGCGGCGCGAGCGGCCATGGTGTGCCTGATCAGCCCTTCAATATCCTTGAGGTCGGCCGGGCAGCTTTCCAGGCCAAAGAACGGGGTGACCGAGGGCAGTAAATCCCCTTTGTACAAGGCGTAGTAGTGGTCGCCACGGGCCTTGATCTGGAAGAAGAGGCCGTCCTGATCGAACACGACGCTGTCGAATTTTGGCGCCAGCCTTGAAGGTTTTGTATCCGCCTTGCAGGGCGACCAAGGACGCACCGGTCATGGCCAGGCCATTGGCCACGTTTTTCACCGGGGAGTGTTTATCGACAATAAGCCGCGACAACTCCACGCATTCGCCCTCGTAGTTGGGCCCGGAGAACTTCACCAGTTCTTCATGCTTAATGAATTCGCCCGACTCATGAGGAAAGGGCGTAATCCGTTGCGTGCCGATAATCTCGCCGTCGTAGTAGAAGGCGAATACGTAAGAGCGCGGGTCATATTCATCCAGGCAAACGGTATCGTCGACCGCATCGCCAAACAGGGTTTTGTAATACACCTTGCGCTGCCCATACAGCCGATGACGGGCACGGGACAATTCAATAAACTGTGCAAGGGTAATGACCTGTCGCACTTTGATTTTATCGGACTGACACAAGCCCTGAAGTACTGAATCGTAGAAGCTGTAGATCGCCGCACCGGCTGAATCATCTTTCACCAACTGCATACTTGCCGACGGCAAAGCAGCCTCATTACTTGCGAATGACGTCATGGGAATTCCCTTCTTATTGTGATCTGTAGTGTTTGGCTCAGCCCAGCGCACGACTTAACTGCCCGAGTTCAATACATAACTACCTACTTTGCCAATATTCATAATTACCTCCCCGTAAAATAACTGAGTGGCGCTGAACCGTTCAACGGTTCCCAGTAAGAGCGAGCGAAGATGAGTTTTGGTTGGTACTGAAATTATGTGAGATGGAAAATCAAGCAAAAACTCAGCTATTGGCGTACAGCCCCGAAACTCACAAGTCCGTCCAGACCTTTAGCGCCAATCTGGAGGCCTAATACCTCGTGCCCCGCTGGGAACAGGTCTGCCACCATCAGTCAACGTGACGGTCGTCGCGCCCGACTGATCCTGTTGGCCGCTCAAGGTTGTTCGCGGGTTGAAATAGCCCGCCTGGTTGGGTTATCTCTGCGCTCGGTCACTCTTTGGTGTCAGCGTTTTCAAGATCAGCGACTAGACGGTTTGATCGACAAGCCAGGGCGCGGACGTAAGTCCTCCTTGCCACCAGAGGCGCTAACCCGAGTGCTTGAGCAAGTGGTTCAACCACGTATTGGCCAGCCTCGCTGGAGCTGCCGAAGCATGGCGAGAGTCGCCGGCATCTCACCGGCCAGCGTCCAGCGCATATGGGCCGCCAACGACATAAAACCGCACCTGACATGCACCTTCAAACTGTCCAACGATCCAAACTTTGAAGAGAAACTCTGGGACGTCATTGGGCTGTATCTGGATCCGCCGGATAAGGCATTGGTGCTCTGTTGCGATGAAAAAAACCAGGTTCAGGCCCGGGAGCGCACCCAGCCTGGACTGCCTTTGGGGATCGGGCATATCCGAACGCAATCGCACGATTATATCCGCCACGGCACTGTCACCTTGTTCACGGCGCTGGATTATCTTCAAGGACGCTTGATCAGTTGCATTGAGCGCCAACACCGGCATCAGAAGTGGCTGGAATTTCTCAAAAAGATCAATCGCGAAACGCCCAAGCAGCTCCAATTGCATCTGATCGTGGACAACTACGCCACGCATAATTTTCTGCATTCCATGCGGCGTTTTTTTATCGATGTCGAGCTGTGGGGCTGGGGGCGTTTGCAGTTCCGGCCACGGCATCATCTGGCCACGCGCCGCACCGTCTCGTTCGCCAGTGGCGTCAATCCTCGGGTGATCGACGATGCCATCTGGCTGAAGCTGGTCAGGGCATAGCTCGACCCTTCACTACTTGCGCATCCGTCAGTTGGCCGCCGCCTTCGTCAAGGCGGACCAGATGGCCCGCATGATTTCGCTGCTGGTCGACCATGACGTCATCGCCCGTCAAAGCGGCGATCCGTACCAAAGCGGCGATCCGTACCTCTACTACGACCTGGGCAATTCGTATTGCACCAACCCGTTCTGGAGCACCTGCGCGCACCGTATGGCTTGCATCGGCTGTGATTTAACCTGCCCAAGGCCAGTGCACAGGGGCAGGCCCTGGAGAGCAGGGCCTCGGTCCGTCGGTACCTGGAAGAGGTGCCGCTGACTGCGGACGAGCGGGCCATCGTTGAGGACGACCAAGACAAGATCGAGGGTTTTATCCGCAAGCTGGAAGGCGTAAAGGCGCTGGATGGGCATACCGCACGGTAAGCATGGATCCGGAAGCCGGCCCAAATGGAACCGTTCGGTATTGCATACCACTCACCAGACCTTGGGAACTAATGATCAGAGAAAATAATGGATCCAATTAGAAACAGCAGCGACTATAATGTGCAGGCTAGTTCAGCAAATCCTGCAGAAGCGACTCAAACAGCGGCAGGAACGCCCCCGTCGGGGCACGCTAGTTCGCTGACATTGTCCATGTTAAGCCATCACGCAGTGCGTGCCTTGGAAGCCAAAGTGGCACAGGGCAATGAACAGGAGAAGACCCTGGCCAGGCTTGCAAAAGATGCCATCGGCAGCGGTCCGTTGGTGCTTTCGCCCAATCAACCACCGAACAGTGGTATTGCTCAATTTGGGATCCAACGTAATCAAGGCGTATTGGTGATCAAGGCGAAATTAAATGAACGCTCAGAATACGACGTTTTTAGCATAGGGTTTAGAAGAGACTCTGGGGCGACCGTCTCTATGACATTGCCTACGCCGATAACTATGGAACTACAGTCGACTAAACTGCCACCTAAGCAATCATTGTTAGGCCTGCCCATAGAGTTGCAACAGGCCATCATGGGGCATGTTTTGGCGGGCAGCACGAAACGACAAGGTGTCTATGATCTCAGTTCGCTCGAAAATAGTACTCCCTTTTTAAAGGCCGCCATTGTAGGAAATTCTTTGCTTAAATTCAAGCATGATCTACAGAAGAAAATTATCGGGGCAATAAACAAGCTTGAAGTTTATGATTTAATACCATTCGCTGACTCTGGCCTGTTTGCATTGGCCTCTGGCGCAAAAAAAGAGGCTTGCCTTGCGGCAGCTATCGAGGACTTAGATGAAAACTGGATATCTGCTTTGGGTGGTGCTCTTGAGGTGCTGGAGCCAGCACAGCGCAGTCGCCTAGTTAATGCCATTTTGAACACCAGGGTAGATAATGACGGCGACATAGATATGGAAAACGGGCATGCGACTATAGGTTCTATGATTGGCAGCTTGGGGGCAGGCATGCATACAATTGCCATACATCACGCCGAAATAATTGATTTTATTATGAAATTGCCTGAATCTGCTAAGCGCTGGGCTATTGCCGGGTTAGGCAAAGCACTGCATACGCTAGATACGAGATCGCGCGAGCTTATAGTGCAAGCTGCGCTGGATATGCAGGACGCGAATTTCAAAGGTGCGGCTATTGGAGGATTAGCTCAGGGAATGTCAGCTCTTACTGAGCAGCAGCGTAACGCGGTGTTTGATGCAGCCTTACAATTCGAGGATGAAAATGAATTCAGTGATTTTGTAATGCCTGGTCTTTGCAGAGGATTTCAAACACTTACCACGGAGCAGCAAATTAGATTAATTAATACCGTCTCAGAAATGGCTGACGAAAGTGAGCAGGCTCGATCATTAAGTAGTCTGGGATCGGCTTTAAAAAGCGTTGGTGGCTCCCAATATATTGATATTCTTGAAATCTTAAGTAATAGCGTTTTATCTATGCATTCGGAACGAAGTAAAGCTAATGCCCTGGGGTTTTTAGGTGCAGGGCTTAATCATGAGAATGGTCTCGAAGGTTTTCATAATGAAAAGCATGAGCAGCTAGTAACCAATATATTCAGTGCCGTTATGGAGATAGCAAACGAGGCTCATAAAAGTCGAGCCATTGCAGGTTTAGGAGGTGGGCTTTCGGCATTTTCCATCGAGCAGCGTAGCAGTTTGGTAGAAGCCTGCTTGAACATGGGAAATGAAGAAAACAAGAGTACTGCTGTGTCTGGGCTAGGTGCAGGTCTGCAAGCACTTACTCGTGAGCAGCAAGAAAATTTAATTGATGCCAGTTTACGCATGACGAATGAGATGGCCAAAAGTAAAGCGATTGCTGGGCTGGGCAGTACCCTTAGAGCATTTGCCACTGAACAGCAAGCTAGGTTGGTGGATGCAACTGTGAATATGGGTATTCAGTTTAAGGCCTGGGTAATTTCGAAATTAAGCAGCGTTGAAGATTTGCAACAATACGGCCGTTTGGTTGATGCTGCTCTTAGCCTACCACCGAGCAATAGTTCAGGACTGCAATCACCTCAAGCGCAAGCTTTGGCATCCTTAACAAAAAGAGAGCTTCTCTGAACGTACGCGCGTGCTCGAAGCGGACGGATACAGCCTCAAGAGTCTTTCCTGGGAAGAGGATCATCGCATTGCCACACCATCAAACGTGAGTTCCGTGGAGGTCGAAAAAACCACAGCCTATTGCTTTTCCATTCCACATAAAAACACCTGAAAGTGAAGGCATGGCTTGAGAAACACAAGCGCTTCCACATGCACTTCACCCCAACCTCTAGCTCGTGGATGGGTTCTTTCGCGATATCACGGTGTACTTGCGTGAGGGCAGTTTCAGCTCGGTTCGTGAATTGGAAAGCTCGATCACCACGTTCTTGGCGCTGGGAAATGCACAGCCGACTCGCTATGTTTGGAACGCCAAAGGAGAGGATATCTTGAACAAGATACAGCGAGGGCGTGAGGCAATGGCCTCGCAGGCATAAGTGGTGACCGAACTCAATAATCGGGATCTTCATCGCCTGCGTGGACGGCCTCAAAGGCTTCCCTGAGGCGATTGAAACGGTTTACCCAAAAGCCGTCGTTCAGCTGTGCATCGTGCACATGGTGCGCAACAGCTTGAATTTCGTGTCGTGGAAGAAGCAGCGGGAAGTGGCGGCTGATCTCAAGCTGATTTACACCTCGGCCACCGCCGAATTGGCTGAACAACGGCTCTGCGAATTTGAAGCCAAATGGGACGCCGAGTACCAATCGATCAGCCTGTCATGGCGGCGAAACTGGGCTCGGGCGATCCCGTTTTTTGACTATCCAGCGAAATTCGCAAGGTGATCTACACCACCAATGCCATCGAGAACATGAGCCTGCGCAAAGTGATCAAAACGCGTGTGCGTATTTCGGCCCATCGTGACCGCCCGTTTCGGTACATCGTGACCGACCATTTCGCTAACGCGTGACCGCTCATTTCGCTAACAACGTGACCGATTTTCCGCCTGTTCCGAAACAGCCGGTCACGCCCTTACCGAAATCACCGGTCACGTTGTTAGCGAAATACCCTCCACTGCGTTGCGCATGACCTGAACCGCCACCACCCTTCGTCCCATTTCGGGGAATCGAAGGATGGCGGCGCAGCGAGTAGCCATGCGTAATATCAAAGAATGCCTACGCCTCAAGTTCGAGGCCGACCTGTCCCACGAAAAGATCGCCCGCGCCTTGCAACTGTCCAAGGGCGTCGTCAGCAAGTACATCAAGGCGGCGCGTGACACCGGTATCGAGTGGCCCGCGCTGGCTCTGCTGGATGAGGCGGCGCTCGGCGCCGCCTTGGTGCCCGCCACCAAGGTCGTCCACACACGTGGCGACCGCGTGTTGCCCGACGTGATCACTCTGCACCGCGAACTACGCCGCAAAGGCGTGACGCTACAACTGCTGCGGGAGGAATACACCGCTGCCCATCCCGACCAGCCGACCTACCGCTACACCCAGTTCGTCGAGCATTACCGCAGCTACGCCCGTACCCTCAAGCGCTCGATGCGCCAGCACCACCGCGCTGGCGAGAAGTTGTTCATCGACTACGCCGGGCCGACGTTGCCGGTGATTGATGCGGCCACCGGCGAGATCAGTCAGGCGCATATCTTCGTCGCGGCCCTCGGCGCCTCGAACTACACCTACGCCTGCGCCACGCCGGGCGAGACCCAAGTGGACTGGCTGACGGCGTTGAGCCAGGCCCTCAGCTACTTCGGTGGCGTTCCCGAAATGATCGTGCCGGACAACCCGCGCGCCCTGGTTGCCCGGCCTGACCGTTACGAGCCGGGCCTGAACCGCGCCGCGCTGGAGTGCGCCCAGCACTACGGCGCCATCATGCTCCCGGCGCGCCCACGCAAGCCGCAGGACAAAGCCAAGGCAGAGGTGGCCGTGCAAGTGGTCGAGCGCTGGATCATGGCGCGGTTGCGGCACCAACAGTTTTTCAGCCTGCATGCCCTCAATCAGGCCATCGCCGTTTTGCTGGAAGACTTAAATCGACGCCCGTTCAAAAAGCTCGACGGGTGCCGACGAGACTGGTTCGAGCAACTCGACCAGCCAGCGCTCAAGCCGCTGCCGGCGCATCCATATGAGGTCGTGATCTTCAAGCGATGCAAGGTCAACATCGATTACCACATCGAGGTGAATGGCGGCTTTTACAGCGTGCCCTCGGCCTTGGCCCGGCAAAGCGTCGACGCCCGAGTGAGCGCCCATACCGTCGAAATCCTGCATGGCCACCGCCGGGTCGCCAGCCACCTGTTGCTCCGGCGGCGCGGCGCCTACAGCACCCAGAACGAACACATGCCGGCCTCGCACAAGGCCCATCGCGACTGGACACCCCAGCGCCTGCTCGACTGGGGCGAGCGGATCGGCCCACGCACCCGGCAGATCGTCGAACATCAACTGACCCACAAGCCCCATCCGGAGCTGGGCTACCGCTCCTGCCTGGGCCTGCTCTCGCTGGCCCGCCAATACGGTAACGCGCGATTGGAGGCGGCAGCCAGCCGCGCCGTGCAACTGCGCGCGCTCAACAGCCACACCGTCCGTAACCTGCTCAAGCAAGGGCTCGACCAGCAACCGCTGCCCAAGGC
>NZ_JBBWCB010000189.1:0-8445 GCF_039888995.1 Pseudomonas rossensis
ATGGAATACACAACCGAATCTCGAGTGCCCGGCACTTCTGTAGCGCCAGTTATATCTGTCACACCAGCAAAAAAGACGGTAACCGATTTACCTTGTGGCAAGTTCACTGGATCTTTGGGAATTGTAACGGCCAATTTCCAGTTAGTTGTCGCAGTATCCATTGCAAAACAGGCGATTTCGTCGCGGCTTCGAATACGAATCGTCGGCACTTGAAGCAAGACTTTCCTGGCATTTATCACCACATCCCGTTCACGAGACTTGATGATATTTTTGTCGCTACCCGCTCTTTTAACCGTGTAGTACGCCTTTACTGTTGCGGTTGGCAATGCTCCAAGAAACAATGCTTCAATGTCTGCCGAAAATTCGGTCTCGCCGCCAAAAGGCTTGAAATTACCGGCGAACGTACCGTCGATGTAGAAATCGATTTCCTCACCGTTCGCAACAGCCGGAAAATCAAACCAAACCGGTACTTTGACTTTGCCAGGCTTGTCTCGATCACCCGGCAGAATGGTGTTATCCGTATTGGAGGCGCCAGTCACCGTTACCAGTGCCAGATCAGGGTTGGTCAGGTCAGGTAAATCAGGATTTGTCGGGCCGGCGTGCACAAAGTCCAGATCAATGAAAATACCCGGGCCATCCAGTATTTTCCCATCCCGAACATGCTCGTACCAAACTTTTACTTCTTTAGATTCAGTAGCACTGCCAAATAGCTCTGCAAGTTTGGCGTAATCAAGTGTGAAGCTTACATCTGCGGTACCGAGCGGAAGCGGATCGAACTCAACGAACACCGTCGGATCAGCAGCATCTTCGATGATCAGTTTGATTTCATCCGTTGCGATACCATGCAGTGGTTGTTTGACCACCGCAAGAACCGGAGGAACGCCGGCTACAAAGTCATCCAGATAAAGAGGAATGCTCTGGTTTGGATCGGTCTTGGATACTTGCGGGGGGAGCAAAACAGGGTCTTGTGCAAGCCGCAGATCAAAAATAGGTGCAGCATCAGAGCGCAAGCTCAGGTTGCCAGGCAAATCCTGCCATTCGTACAAGTGAGAAACCCGTGTCAGATTTGGCAGTTTGCGTAGCTCGGCCGTACTAACCTCAAACACACCTGTTGGGGGAACCTCACCTTTGAAAACCTCAACGACGGTATTTCCAGAACTCAGAAAATACCGAAGTTCGTCATCAAGTCTCCGCAATGGGTAAGCGACGGGCACTGTGCAAAGCAGTTTCGGGTTAGCCGTCATCCATGTCTCATCCACAATACGTGCCGGCGCCGCAGGCAGGTTGGAAATGGTCACGGCTGGAGTGGGTTTGTTTTTTCGACGTGCGGGGGTTTTGACTTCGTACGGGGCTGTACGGTCGATGACAAACGTGATGACGTTCGAGTCATCCGATGTACCACCACCGCCTTTGAAAATTTCATACCTGACTTCGTATCGCGTAGGCGCAGCGGGTGTCAACTCCTCAGGGAACAGACTTGCATCAACTTCGAGTTCAACCGGGTATTGGCGTCCTGCCGCTGCTCCCAGCTTAAATGTCCCAGCTGTTTTATCCGGGCCGCCCACGACGTTGAAATGAACATCAATTTCGTCGTTATCTTGAGGATCAGCAAAATTATTCGCCTTGAAAATTATCTTTCCCGAATCCAGAACGCTTACTGGAATAGAGTCATCTGCCAGTTTGTCGACGGACGCATCCACCACAAGCGTTCCAGAGCGCGCTGACATCAACCGAAGTATAGGAGGCAACATTTCATATTTCATTTTTGAAACTCCTTGTATACCAAATGAACTTACGCTTAAGCCATACGGCCCATTTTCTCCAGGGGTTACCCTATCGATCTTTACTAATCCTTTCTTGGATTCAGCAATCAGGCGACTGCCTCTGAACAGGCGACAAACAACAACTGCCGAGTCATTATCGATCAATGGTCGCACGTATTTTTCGAATGGAATCGTCTGCGAATAGCCTCTTTCAACATCATTCGAATTTAATTGCTTTGACCAAACACCCTCAGTGCCTTGCACTGGATTGCCACTGCCATTGAGACTGGAATATCCCCTCCAGTGCACTTCATTGACATCATCAACAAGAGCAATATTTCTGCTGTGCGGAACAAAGACAATGACACCTTGAGTTAATGGCGGCACGGTATTGTTATTGAGATACCCCCATAGCGTTGCATGAGGAAACTCTGGCTCTTCCATCAACAGCAAAGGTGTGTGATCAATGGTCAGCTTACGAAGGGGAGAATCATCCGAATTACCACCGCCGCGTTTCCAGACCCGGTATTGGACAAATGCAATTCCATCCATAGACATTTGTTGTGGTGATAACGGCACTTCAATAACCGGGTCGTTTACCCTCGCGCGAAGCACATCATCGAAGATGATTGTGCTGAAGTCACCTTGCAGCCAAGTCACCACCAATTGATCGTTGATTCCGGGATCCGCCCAAAGCGGAACAATAATGAGCGTGCCTTTTAATAGCAGCTCCAGAGGCAAATGTCCGTCCGGATCGTTTTTATCCACGCCATTGACAATCAGAGGATCCGCCAGAATACCAATAGAGCTGAGTCCTAATGATGGCGATTGTGAACTTGTCATGAATCAACTCCGTTCTGACTCGCGTGTAAATAAATCGAAGATTCGTAAGAACATTGCATGGAGAAATTAAGCGCTAGCACTAACGTTTCGCCAACTGTCATATATGACAGGTTTTGCTACCGTTCGTCGGATACACACCTGTTTTAACGTTTTCTATGGGGCTTCCTTCACTTGACGTAATACGGCAAGGTGGTGTTGTATGAAACCGGTTTCAGGAAATACCACCAATAACAAGAGTCCCTGCCGTGAACGACTTCTCCACCGCCCAGCGCAGCCGCGTGACCATGCTCGACGTCGCCGAACACGCCAAGGTCTCCAAGGCCAGCGTCTCGCGCTTCATCGGCGATGACCGCGCCCTGCTCTCCGATGCCACTGCCTTGCGCATCGAGCAGGCGATTGCCGAACTGGGCTATCGCCCGAACCAGATGGCTCGCGGTCTGAAGCGCGGCCGAACCCGCCTGATCGGTATGCTGGTGGCCGATATCCGTAACCCTTATTCGATTGCCGTGATGCACGGGGTGGAAACCGCCTGCCGTCAGCACGGTTACAGCCTGGTGGTGTGCAACACCGATCGCGATGACGAGCAGGAACGCCAGCACCTGGCCCTGCTGCGCTCCTACAACATTGAAGGGCTGATCGTGAACACCCTCGGCCATCACCGCGACGAATTGCGCGAACTGCATCGGGAAATGCCGCTGGTACTGGTGGATCGCAAGGTCGAGCAGCTGGAGAGTGATCTGGTCGGGCTGGACAATCCTGCCGCCGTTGAAATGGCCCTCGCCCATTTGCAAGAACGCGGCTATCGCGACGTGCTGCTGGTCACTGAACCCTATGACGGCACCAGTTCGCGGATCGAGCGGGTCAGCAGCTTCAAGGCGCAGATCGAACAACGCCCGACCCTGCGCGGCACCCTCCTCGAAACCGGTAGCGAACTGACCGCACAGCTTAAAACCTTCCTCGAAATGCCCGGTCCTGGCCCGAAAGCGCTGTTCTGCGCCAACGGAATCGCCGCGCTGGCCAGCACCCATTCGTTGCGTGAACTGAAGTGCAATCTGTTCGAGGACGTCGGCCTGATCGCCCTCGATGATCTGGATTGGTATCCGCTGGTGGGCAGCGGCATCACCGCCCTCGCCCAGCCGACGGCCGAGATTGGTGCCAGCGCGTTTGAGTGTTTGCTCAAGCGCTTGCGCGGTGATGACGGGCCGGTGCGGACACTGGATTTTTCGGCGCGGTTGATTGTGCGTGGGTCGACTCTTGGGAATTCTCGGTGATAGTTCTGGCCTCATCGCGGGCAAGCCCGCTCCCACAAGGGGCGGTGGTGGATTCAGATTTATGTTCCACCTCAATCAACTGTGGGAGCGGGCTTGCCCGCGATGAGGCCCTGAAGGTCACCACGCAATCACAGACTTTTTTTGAACAAAAATGAAACCGGTTTCAGAGGTATACAACAATGAATAAACCACCCGTTTCCATCAGCCTGTCGAGCTACGGCGCCGACCTTGTTCGCCAACGCGGCCAGGGATCGTTTATCGACGTGTTGGCCGCCGCGGGCGCCACGCGCATCGAATGGCGCGAAGAACTGCTGACCGTCGAAGACCCCGCGCAACTGGCTGACGCCACTCAGGCTCGAGGCCTCGAAAGCGTGTATTCCTCGCCGATGGAGTTGTGGCTGGCCGGCCAGTCCAAACCCAATCCCGAACTGATCTCTGCGTTACAGCGCGCCCAGGCATTCGGTGCCAAATGGCTGAAAGTGTCCCTGGGTTATTTCACCGACAACAGCGACCTCCAGACCTTGTCCCGCGTACTGGGCAAAAGCGCTGTGCAATTGCTGGTGGAAAACGATCAAACCCTGCACGGTGGCCGTATCGAGCCGTTCCAACGGTTTTTCACTGAAGTCGAGCAACACAACCTGCCGGTCAAAATGACCTTCGACATCGGCAACTGGCATTGGCAAGACCAGTCCGCCGCCAGCGCCGCGCGGTTGCTCGGTCGCCACGTCGGCTATGTGCACTGCAAAGCCGTGACGCGCCGGGCTGACGGCAAACTGGTCGCCATACCGCCGGCCGCCAGTGACCTGCATCTGTGGGAACAACTGATGCGGCACATGGCCCAAGGCGTCATGCGGGCGGCGGAATACCCGCTGCAAGGCGACGATCTGGTGCAGTTGACCACCGAGCACGTCGCCACCCTCGCCCGCCTCGGTCAAACCCGATTGGAGAGCGCTCATGTCTGAGATCGATATCCTGTCGTTCGGCGAAACCATGGCGATGTTCGTCGCCGAGCAGAACGGCGACCTGGCCGATGTCGGCCACTTCCACAAACGCATTGCCGGGGCTGACAGCAATGTCGCCATTGGCTTGTCGCGGTTGGGTTTTAACGTGGCCTGGTTGAGCCGGGTGGGCGCTGATTCGCTGGGACGGTTCGTGATCGACACCCTGGAAAAAGAAGGCCTGGATTGCAGAAACGTCGCCATCGACACCGCACACCCCACCGGTTTTCAACTCAAGTCGCGCACCGACGATGGCAGCGATCCGGTGGTCGAGTATTTCCGGCGCGGGTCGGCGGCGAGTCATCTGTCGCGGCAGTCGATCGCGCCTGAATTACTGAACGCCCGGCACTTGCACGCCACCGGTATTCCCCCGGCGCTGTCCGAAACGGCCCGGGAAATGTCTTTCGAATTGATGACCCGCATGCGCGATGCCGGGCGCAGCGTGTCCTTCGACCCGAACCTGCGCCCGAGCCTGTGGGCCAACGAGCAACAGATGATTACCGAGATCAACCGCCTCGCCGCCCTCGCCCACTGGGTGCTGCCGGGGTTGAGCGAAGGCCGATTGCTGACCGGTTGCGAAGACCCGGCCGACATCGCGGCGTTCTACCTCGACCTGGGCGCTGAAGCCGTGGCGATAAAACTGGGCCCGCACGGTGCGTATTACCGCACCCATCTGGACCAGGGTTTCGTGGCGGGCGTGCCGGTGGAAACGGTGGTCGACACCGTCGGTGCCGGCGATGGATTCGCCGTTGGCATGATCAGCGCCCTGCTGGAAAACCACAGCTTTGCCGACGCCGTGAAGCGCGCCAACTGGATTGGCAGCCGCGCGGTGCAGAGCCGTGGGGATATGGAGGGGTTGCCTAATCGATCCGAAATGATCGCCGAATTTGAGGCCGCCTTCGTCGGATCGCCGCCCGGAGACAAGCTCGCTCCCACATTGGATCGGGGTCGAACACAAATCACCTGTGGGAGCGAGCTTGCTCGCGATGAGGCCCGCACAGTCACTGCAAATCTTTAACCCGTTACCTGCTGCGACAAAAACAACAAGCTCAGGAGCACCACTATGAAAACCGCAACACTCGCCGCCCGCCGCTGGTGGTACATCATGCCCATCGTGTTCATCACCTACAGCCTGGCGTACCTGGACCGCGCCAACTACGGGTTCGCCGCCGCCTCCGGGATGGCCGCCGACCTGATGATCACGCCGGGCCTGTCGTCGATGCTTGGCGCGCTGTTCTTCCTTGGCTACTTCTTCTTCCAGGTGCCGGGCGCGATCTACGCCCAGAAGCACAGCGTGAAGAAGCTGATTTTCGTCAGCCTGATTCTCTGGGGTGGCCTGGCCACGTTGACCGGGATCGTCTCCAACGCCTATTGGTTGATCGTGATTCGCTTCATGCTCGGCGTGGTCGAAGCCGCGGTGATGCCGGCGATGCTGATCTACCTGTGCCACTGGTTCACCCGCGCCGAACGCTCGCGCGCCAACACCTTCCTGATTCTCGGCAACCCGGTGACCATGCTCTGGATGTCGGTGGTCTCGGGGTATCTGGTGCAGCATTACAGCTGGCGCTGGATGTTCATCATCGAAGGTTTGCCGGCGGTGCTCTGGGCGTTTATCTGGTGGCGTCTGGCCGATGACCGTCCTGCCCAGGCCAAGTGGCTGAGCGATCAAGAGAAGCAGGATCTGCAAAGCGCCCTGGCTGCCGAACAGGTGGGCATCAAAGCGGTGAAGAACTACGCCGAAGCCTTCCGTTCGCCCAAGGTGATCATCCTGGCCTTGCAGTTTTTTTGCTGGAGCATCGGCGTCTATGGCTTCGTGTTGTGGCTGCCGTCGATCCTCAAGGCTGGCGCACAGATGGACATGATCGAAGCCGGCTGGCTCTCGGCGCTGCCGTATCTGGCGGCGGTGATTGGCATGCTGCTGGTGTCCTGGGGCTCGGACAAAATGCAGAAGCGTAAACGCTTTGTCTGGCCGCCACTGCTGATCGCCTCGATTGCGTTCTACGGCTCCTACGCTCTCGGCGCCGAACACTTCTGGTGGTCCTACACCCTGCTGGTGATCGCTGGCGCTTGCATGTACGCGCCTTACGGTCCGTTCTTCGCGATTATTCCGGAAATCCTGCCGGCCAACGTGGCCGGGGGCGCCATGGCGTTGATCAACAGCATGGGCGCGCTCGGTTCGTTTGGCGGTTCGTATCTGGTCGGTTACCTGAACAGCTCCACCGGCTCGCCGGGCGCTTCTTATCTGTTGATGAGCGGCGCGTTGATGCTCTCGGTGGTGCTGACGATTTTCCTCAAGCCCGGCGCCAGTGACCGGGTCGTGGCCAAGGCCCTTGTGCAACGGTCCACGGCCGCTCATTCCTGAATTGAAGTTGAGATGATGACGATGAAAAAGCAGGTTGTGCTGTACAAGAAACTCTCGCCGCTGCTGACGGCTCGCCTGTACGAGCAGACCGAGGTGACGCTGATCGACAACCTCAATGCCGACGGCCTGGCAACGCTGCGCGAGGCCCTGCCCCGGGCCCACGGGTTGCTCGGTGCGAGTCTGAAACTGGATGCCGGATTATTGGATCTGGCACCAGATCTGGAAGCCATCGCCAGCGTCTCCGTGGGGGTCGACAACTACGACATCGACTACCTGACCGAACGACGAATCCTGCTCAGCAACACCCCGGACGTGCTTACCGAAACCACCGCCGACACCGGTTTCGCGCTGATTCTGGCGACCGCCCGGCGCGTGGTGGAACTGGCGAACATGGTTCGCGCCGGTCAGTGGAAGCGCAATGTCGGTCCCGCGCAATTCGGTACCGATGTGCACGGTAAAACCCTGGGCATCATTGGCATGGGGCGGATCGGTGAGGCCCTGGCCCAGCGTGGGCATTTCGGGTTTGGCATGCCGGTGATTTATCACAGCCACTCGCCAAAACCGGCGGTGGAGCAGCGATTCAACGCGCAATACCGCAGCCTGCCCGAGCTGTTGCAGCAGGCGGATTTCGTTTGCCTGACGTTGCCGCTGACCACTGAAACCGAGGGGCTGATCGGTGCAGATCAATTTGCCCTGATGCGCCCCGAAACCATCTTCATCAACATTTCACGGGGCAAGGTGGTGGACGAGGCGGCGCTGATTCAGGCCTTGCGTGACGGGCAGATTCGCGCTGCGGGGCTGGATGTGTTCGAACGCGAGCCGTTGAACACCGATTCGCCGCTGTTGCAGCTGAACAACGTGGTGGCAACGCCGCACATTGGCTCGGCGACGCATGAAACGCGGGAGGCGATGGCCACGTGTGCGGTGGACAATCTGCTGGCGGCGCTGGCGGGTGAGCGGCCGAAGAATCTGGTGAATGTCGGGGCGTGGAAAGGCTGAAATCAAAAGATCGCAGCCTGCGGCAGCTCCTACGCCGACCGCAGTGCTGCACAAATCCCTGTAGGAGCTGCCGAAGGCTGCGATCTTTTGCTGTGGCGATCAGGCCCGGCGAGCCTCCAGAAGGTTCGCCGCACACAACGCAATCCGCCGACACGCATCCGCCAGCTTCAGCTGATCCACCACCAACCCCAGTCGAATATGCCCCGCCG